>CAZYJA010000077.1:0-10372 GCA_964647245.1 uncultured Syntrophomonas sp.
TCCCATTAACTATCCACTATCCACTATCCGTTAAATAAATTCCATTATTTTAACCCAGCTGGTCTTCATTAATTATTCTGCTTTAGGCATACTAAAATGATCTTAGGTCCTTATCCGGGAAGCAGTCAGCCCTTGGCAAAATGTTGGTGAAGGTGGCTCTGTACCGGGTTTGATATCCGGATTAGGGCATTCAAGAAACTGGTTGCATTTTTGGCACCTATACATCATAATTATAGTATGCCTAGAAAAAACAACAACACACTACAACAAAAACACAACAACAACAACACTTGATAAATTTCGCTTGAAGGGGGAATATTGAATGTTGTATGATGATAGTACGATAAATAGCTTTGCAATTTATTCAGTGGGCATATGAAGGCCACTGCATTAAATTATTTAATAATAGGAATTTTATCCTACTATCTTATAAAAGGAATAATATTTCTTTTCATGTGGCAGACCTTGGTTAAGATGGAGGATAAGGGTAAGGCTGCTAAAGCGGCTAAGTTAGCGGAGCGCAAAGCGCGAATTGAAAAAAAAATGCTCGAGATAAATCGCATTTAACTTAAAAGGGGGGGTTTGGCAAATGTTTACCGAGTATTTATTAAACGGTTATATGTTTACCAACTTGCAAATTAAGTTTTTAATATTTATAGCGGTAGTTTTTATCGTTACCATAGGCTTTGGCATTATGATTTGGCGTCAGTTAAATGTAGTGGGCAAAAAGGCCCTGGAAGCCAAACAACGTCAGATGGAGCTGCAAGAAACCAGCGATTAAAGGCTTTATAATTAGACAATTGCCGCAGATAAACCTGTCCTGACTTGGTCAGGCTTTTTTTTGCCTAAAATTAAATGGCTTAGAATAATTAACAACTTCCAAGGTAAGAATCTTGATAAAGCCTGGGGGGTATAGAGATGAAAAGAACCGCCACTTATTTAATAATATTTTTAATAATATGCTTTTTAAGTGATTTGGCGCTGCAAAATAGTTTGGGTCAAGAAATTAAAAATCAATCTCCATATTACCTATCATTTGCATCAATCGGTGCAAATTTGCTTGAATCTCGATTAGATTGTTGGGCAAAAATAAAAACAAGTCCCACCAACAAACAACTTGATCAAGAATTGCAGACAATCTTAAATAGCCTGGATTTGCCCGCCGCCGACAAAAACAAAATCCTATCACAGGATAATAACGATGTAATTGTTAGCCAATATGAGTTGAATGACAATGGGATAAGCTACCAGTTTATCCTGCAAACTGATAAAGCCGATCAACAGTCGCATTTATTAATGACTGCTACTAGTTTGACAGGAGATATTCAGTTGCGCATTGCCGAAGAAAAACTGAAAAAAGTACTGGATTGCAATTCCTATTATTCCTATAAAGGTTTAATCGATACTCGTATTGATGCGACTGGCCAGGAAGAACTGTTAAAAATAGTAATGAAATGCCTAAAAGCCCAGGTAAATGATGTTTATCAAGATAATCAAGTAGTAAGTATGTCTGGGTTCAGTCCAGTTCTAACCAGTAAAGTGGATGTAGTTAAGGTAGCAGGCAAAGATTGCAATGTGCAAGCGGCTATTAGATGTAATTCCAAGGATCGTAAAGTGGAAGTGTTTTTAGGATTACCATTATTATTGAATGATTATTAATTACGGGAGGTGATAGAATACTTTGGAAATGGTGATTAGTGGGAAAAGTACTTTGGTAGGTGATGTTGAAGTCAGTTCATCTAAAAATGCAATTTTACCAATATTGGCAGCCTCCCTGTTAACCGACGAAAAAGTAGAAATAAGTAAAGTGCCTTTTATTAAAGATGTTATTATAATTAGCAAACTAATAGAAGAATTAGGAGTAAAAGTAGAACGTCAGCAGAATTGTTTATGTTTTCAAGGAGGGTTAACATCTACCCAACCGCCTTATGAGTTAGTTAGACAGATTCGTGCATCCTTCTTGGTTATGGGGCCAATTCTAGCTAGAAAGGGGAAGGTAAGAGTAGCCTTGCCAGGCGGATGTGCAATTGGAACCAGGCCGATTGATTTGCATTTGAAGGGGTTTCAAGCCCTGGGTGCGGAAATTAGTTTGAGCGCCGGAGATGTAGTTGCCAAAGCAAGACAGTTAGTGGGCAGCCATGTTTATCTCGATTACCCTAGTGTAGGAGCTACCGAAAATATTATAATGGCTGCTGCCACGGCCAGTGGAACCAGTTATATTGAAAATGCAGCCTTAGAACCGGAAATAGTTGATTTGGCCAACTTTATCAATAGTATGGGAGGCAAAATTACGGGAGCTGGCACCAATGTAATAAAGATAAAGGGAGTAAAAGAGCTACATGGGGTAAAGTATACACCCATACCGGATCGAATTGAAGCCGGTACTTATATGGTGGCGGTAGCTGCTACCGGCGGTGAAGCTTTAATAAGAAATATAATTCCGGAACATCTAAAGGCTATTACGGCCAAACTAATTGAAAGTGGAGCTGAAATTACGGAAGGAAAAAATACTATCAAGGTTAAGCGGGAATCCCGGATAAAGCCGGTATATATTAAAACCTTACCGTATCCAGGCTTTCCAACCGATATGCAAGCTCAATTTATGGCCTATTTAAGTTGTGCATCGGGAACCAGTATAATTAGTGAATCGGTTTTTGAAAATCGCTTTATGCACGTCCAGGAATTGTTAAGAATGGGTGCCGACATTAAGATTGAAGGCAAGACCGCCATAATAAGGGGGGTAAAAAAATTATCCTGTGCCAATATTAAGGCTACTGATTTAAGGGCCGGAGCGGCTCTGGTCATTGCCGGACTTACAGCCCAGGGAGATACGGTGCTGCTTAACAGCGAGCATGTAGATCGGGGCTATGAAAATATCGCACCTAAATTGAACGCCATGGGAGCTCAAATTGTATATAACTAGCCACCTATTAGGAACATGACATTATAATCATGTTCCTTTCATATTTTAGAATATGAACAGAAAAACGAAAATAAGAATGAAACGAAGCCTGCTTATAATTGGCCTTGGTTTAATAATTGGCCTGGCAGGAATATACCAAAATCAAGCTAAAAAAGATACCCTGGAACCCAACATAAAACTATATCTACATGAACAGGGTACGGTTGTTAGTTTGGAATTAGAAGAATATATAAAAGGCGTTGTGGCCGCAGAAATGCCGGCTTCTTTCGGTTTGGAGGCATTAAAGGCGCAAGCGGTTTGTGCTCGTACTTATGCAGTGAAAAAACTTATTGAAGAACATAGTTATCCTCGCGGTGCTGATTTATCGGATGATATAACTACCTGCCAGGCCTACGCCCCATTGATGTCTAACCGGACCGACGCTGCCGATTTGGAATTAGCCCAGCGTATAAATGAAGCAGTAGAATCGACCCGGGGAGAAATCCTGCTATTTGATTCACAGCCGATAGACGCCCTGTATTGTTCGACATGTGGCGGTAAGACAGAGAATGCCGAAGCCGTATGGGGCCAAGACATCCCTTATCTGCGTACGGTTAAGTGCGATGATTGTAAAACTTCCCGTCATTACCAAACATCGCAAACTGTTAACAACCGGGACATTAGTAAATTGGTGAACGAAGAGGGTAATAAGCTGACCATAAAGATATTATCCCGAACCACCAGCGGGCGATTAAAAAGTCTGAGTATTAACGGACATAAGCTGGATGCAGCTACTTTGCGCAAGGGTTTGAATTTGCCATCGAGCTGGATGGAGATTTATCCGGCCCCAAATACCACCATGATAAATACTCGTGGTTATGGGCATGGGGTAGGTTTATGTCAATATGGGGCCAACGGTATGGCCCAGCGAGGCAAGGACTACCATCAGATTTTGTCCAAATATTATTCAGGTATCGAATTCTACCAATTAACCTACTAATCTGATGGTCTCACTCCGAGCCCCATCCATTTCGGCTGCTCAAGAAATACCCCGGCATTTAAAGGATTTATTTCATCATCAACCTAAGGTATTGATTAGAACCCTCCTGAATATAAATTTAATATATTCAGGGGAGGGGGACAATAATGCAGAACTATATAAGGAAAAGGGCGGTGAAAGTGGCGCGGCATATTCTGCAAACTTCGGATACGGTGCGGCGAACAGCTGAGGTATTTGGGATTAGCAAATCCACGGTGCACAAAGATGTTTCGGAACGATTGCCGCGCATTAGTGCCAAGCTGGCGGAAGAGGTAAGATGTATACTTGACCGAAATAAGGCGGAGCGACACCTGAGGGGAGGGGAAGCTACCCGGAAGAAATATGCTCTGGAAAATCAAATGCTTGAAACCACCGCCGATCCTTCATTAATGTGATGTTTGGCGCTCTTTAGCATAGGGTGTTATAAAATATGAGGGGAGGCTCTGCCAGGCAGCCCAATTGTTATTTGACCCTGGCATTATTTTATTTCAGCTCTTCGATAAAGTTCGTGCAAAAGCAACATAAAAAATTAGCAAGTATAACGAATAACAGGTAAAATGGTAGAAGTAAGTAAATTTAATAACTACCGGGGGGACTGGAAGTGTGTTTTGTGGAGGACATTGGAATTGATTTAGGGACTGCTAGCGTACTAGTGTTTAAAAAAGGGGAAGGGATCGTTTTACATGAGCCATCGGTAGTGGCTATAGATAAAAATACCAATAAGACAATTGCTATAGGTGAAGAAGCCCGGCAAATGTTAGGTAGAACGCCAGGTTATATAAAGGCCATACGACCCCTCCGCGAGGGGGTTATTGCCGATTATGATACTACCGAAAAGATGTTAACTTATTTTATTAAAAAGGTTATGGGCAAGCGATTGTTTTTAAAACCCCGGGTAATTGTTTGTATCCCAACTGGGGCTACAGATGTCGAGGAGCGTGCAGTTCGTCAAGCCACGCTGGCCTCAGGAGCCAAGCAGGCCTTTATTATTGAAGAACCGCTGGCCGCTGCTCTGGGAGCGGGAATAAACATAGCTGAGCCTATCGGCAACATGGTAGTTGATATTGGTGGGGGTACTACTGACATTGCAGTCTTGGCTCTGGGAGGAATTGTGTGTAATACTTCGCTTAGAGTGGGTGGGGACAAGTTTGACGAAGCAATAGTGCGCTATATTAGAAAAGAGTACAACTTGATGATTGGGGAGCGTACGGCCGAAGATATAAAGATGCGGGTCGGGGCAGCCTGGGTAACTAATGAAAATAGGGAGCAAGCTATGGAGGTGCGGGGTCGTGACCTGGTATCCGGTCTGCCCAAGACCATACAGATAACCTCGGCAGAGACCTGGATAGCCTTGGAAGAGCCGGTATTCGCAGTTATAGAGGCGGTCAAAAAAGTTCTGGAAATAACCCCTCCTGAGCTAGCCGCGGATATCGTAAATAACGGCATAGTTATGACCGGGGGCGGCTCACTACTACAGGGCCTGGATATGCTGCTCTGTCAGGAAACTAATTTGCCGGTGCATATTGCGCCGGATTCAATTTCCTGTGTAGCCATGGGCACCGGGCAAGCCCTGAATGAGATGAGTATTCTAATAAACAATCAGGTACGCGGAACCAAGAGAGTGTTGTAGACTTGATTGCCAGGGTTTCCGGAATTGGGGGGGCCGTCTTATTATAATGGCTATAGGGCAAGCGAACCCAGCAGTAAGTCCCGCCATAACGGCGGGATTTTTATACCTTTTAGCTTCAATAGATGGAAGCAGGCGAGGCTATGCCTGAACCTGATTAGAATGGGGAAGCATAATCAGGGAAAGGGCCGAGCGATAATGAGGCGCTGGGCCCGGCCACAATAAATAAATGAAGGGGTTATATATGCAGAAAAGAGAAAAGGCAGACATATTGGGATGCCAGGTCGATTTAGTTACCGCCCCGGAAGCCATTTCCAGGGTTAAAGATATAATAGAGCGGGGTCAACCGGCCCACATTATTACCCTTAATGCCGAAATAGTATATCAAGCCCAAACCGACCGGTTTTTGCAGACCATAATCAACAGCGCTGACCTGGTAACCCCTGATGGAATAGGAATTGTTTGGGCGGGAAGAACCTTAGGGTTTAATATCCAGGAGAGGGTCACCGGTATTGATATGTTTTATCGCCTTTGTGCTCAAGCGCCCCGGCAAGGCTGGAAAGTCTATTTACTGGGGGCCGCTCCCGGCGTAGCCGAAGCAGCAGCGAGTCAGCTGGCTGCCAGTTACCCGGGTTTGCAGATATGCGGAACCCATCATGGGTATTTTGGGGAGGAGGATATGCCGGTTATAATACAGGCCATCCGGGAACCGCAGCCCCAGATACTCTTTGTGGCCTTAGGAGCGCCCAAGCAGGAGATGTGGATTAAAAAGTATAAGGAACAATTGGGGGTTCCGGTCTGCATTGGGGTGGGTGGCAGCCTGGATGTAATTGCCGGCCACAAGAAGCGTGCTCCGGGCTGGATGATAAAGTTTAATTTAGAATGGCTTTACCGCTTGCTGGCGGAGCCCAGCCGCCTGCAACGGCAGCTGGTTTTGCCCAAATTTGTAGGCCTGATACTTAAGAGCAAGCGTAGCCCTAATTAATTAAGGGATGTATCTGCCCTGGCTGGTGGACACCACCCAGTCTGCCGAATCATTACCGCACAGTAATTTATGGGGGGCTTAATAGCCAAACCCGGATTATGGACCTGCTTTTGCTAGCAAGCAAATTAAATCATGGGCTTACGGGTTGGTCCCAGGCAGATTAGGTTTAATTTATACCGATTCATCAAACCAATTAAAGATCTAGCCCATCTTTATCACCTTCAATCATATCCCACTTATTAAACTTAATAATATTGCGCCCTTTAGGTGCAGTCCTGCCAAGCTGCGGTTGTAGTTGCCGGAAGCCACCGTTCGGGGTGGTCACCATGAATTCAATAACCCGTTTTTTCCCGGGCTGCCGATTATTGGCTGGGACCTGGCATGGTTTAGGTTGCTCGGGCTAGGATAATGACCACATGACGAGTACTTTGCAGGGGAGGTCCCTGGCATATAACCCCTTGCGCTCCAATAGTCAATAATGGTCAAATATTTACTAAAGGGTCGCAATTATATGTTGCATAAATATCTATTCTGGGGATACAATATTGGGGGAAGGTCAAATAAGGTCAAATAAGGTCGAAGAGGAACATTGGATGAAAAAGAGTATAACTGACCGAATTGAACAGTATATAAAGGTATTGATTGCCAGGAGCAGCAACCGGCAAATTGAAATACAACGAGCTGAACTGGCAGAGACGTTCGCCTGCGTACCATCTCAAGTCACTTATGTTATTAATACCAGATTCACCGAACAAGATGGCTATTATAAGGAAAGCCGGAGGGGGGGGCGGGGATATGTACGTATCACCGAAATCCGCTGTGGATATGGGGATTTACAGGGCGACCACCAGATCCTGCAATATATCGGTCAATTAAGCCGGGATCAATTATTAAATGATTGTGAAACGGCAATCATTAAACATATTGCAGTTAGTGCCGGCCAGGATTTACCCCCTGAATATAGCCTGAAGGTCTACCAGGCAATTGCGCTGGCATTACAAAGATTTGTGGAGAATAAACGATAGCTTCATAAAGAGATTAAGGAGGAAAAGGTATGTATTGTGAGGATTGCAAGAAAAGGCCAGCCACGGTTCATTTGACCCAGGTATTCAATGGTCAGAAAACGGAGAATCATCTCTGTGAACAATGTGCTTCGCAGAAAAGTGGTTTCATGTTTGATCCTGCCAATAAATTCTCGATCCCTAATTTGCTGGGCAGCATGTTTGGCTCCAACTTTAATGTGCAAGGGGTGCCACCGGTAGCCCTGCAGAGCACTTGCCCGAATTGCGGGATGAGATTTATGGATATTAAGCAGGTGGGGAAATTAGGCTGCAGCGAATGTTATAAAACCTATAATCAGGAATTGGAAGCACCCTTGCGGAGAATACATGGCAACAGCCAACACCTGGGCAAGATACCGGTTCGCGGCGGCGAAAAGGTATTTATCCGCAGACAGATTGAGGTCTTGAAGAACCAACTTCAGGAAGCAGTAAGGGGTGAAGAATACGAGAAGGCAGCGGAGATTAGGGACCAGGTGAAGGAAATGGAAAGTAAGCTGGAATAAGGAGGAATGTAAGCATGAGTATAAAGGATGTGGTGAACCGCAGTCACATTAAGTGGATGGATACGCCCGCCGATGATGGGGATATTGTGGTTAGCAGCCGGATTCGCTTAGCTCGGAACATAAACAAGGTACCTTTCCCCCATTTGTTGGATCAGGGCAGCGGTGAGAAGTGTGTGCAGCAGATTCGAGATGCTTGGCAGGAGGCCTCCGGTCCGGTCCTGGCTCTTATGGATATGGTCAGCTTTGATCAGTTACCGGCTTTAGATCGGCATATTCTGGCCGAAAAGCACCTCATCAGTCCGGTACATGCGGACTCCAACTCGCCCTGGCGGGCTATCCTGGCGAATGACGATGGATCTTTATCCACCATGGTTAACGAGGAAGACCACCTGCGCATTCAATGTATGTTGCCGGGTCTAAATTTGGGCGAATGTTATTCCCGGGTGCAAGATTTGGATGATGAGTTGGAGCAGAAACTGGACTATGCTTTTGATGAAAACCGGGGTTATCTTACCGCGTGTCCTACCAATGTGGGAACCGGCATGCGGGCTTCGGTTATGATGCATTTGCCCGCCATTCAAATGACCGGGCAATTAAATCAAATTCTGCAGAATATTGGCCAACTAGGGCTGGTGGTGCGGGGTTTGTATGGGGAAGGCAGCGAAGCCATCGGCAACTTTTTTCAGATATCTAACCAAATTACCTTGGGGCAAACGGAAGAGGATATTTATAATTATCTGCAGACCATAACCGAACAGATTGTGGAACAGGAAAAGCTATTGCGGGAGAAGTTGCAATCCGAAATGAAATACCAGTTGGAGGATAAGATTGGCCGGGCTTTCGGCATTTTGAGCAATGCTCGGATAATTAGTTCGGATGAGGCCTTAACCTTGTTTTCTCACGTACGACTGGGAGTGAATATGGAGATTTTAAGGGGGATTAGTATTTTCTCCCTCAACGAGCTGATGATTGCGGTAAGGCCCGCCCACTTGCAAAAGCAGACGGGATTGGATATGGATGCCATAGAGCGTGATATAAAAAGAGCTGAAGTTATCAAAGGAAAGTTAGGTGCGGTGAGGGACTGAAGGCCGCTCCCTATAGTATAAAGCAATAATCAATCGATAGAGGAGGTACTTAGTTATGTTTAGAAATTTTACCCAACGGGCTAGGAATACAGTTATTCATGCACAAGAAGAGGCGCGGGAGCTTAATCATCCCGCCATTGGGACCGAGCATATTTTATTAGGTCTGCTCAAGGAAGGGGGAGGGGTAGGCGCTCGCGCCCTGATAAACTTGGGAATTGACCTGGACAATGTGCGGGAAGAAGTTAAACGATTTATTGGCGAGAACAAGGCCTATAGCGAAGGGCCAGCGGGCGATTTGCCCATTACCCCCCGGGTAAAGAAGGTATTTAACCTGGCTTTTGATGAAGCCCGCCTACAGGGAGTCAATTATGTAGGTACCGAACACCTCTTACTCGCCCTGTTACGTGAAGAAGAGGGACTGGCCAGCCAGGTACTGCTATCCATGGGGGTAAAACTGGACGACTTGCGGGCCCAGGTTATGCTCTTGCTGGGGGGTGAAGCATCAGGTATGACGAACTCCGAAAATCCCATTGAACCGACCAACAATACCTTTACCCACAGTCCCAAAAGCAGGAAAGCACGGAGTAAGACGCCTACCCTGGACGCTTACAGCCGCGATCTAACCAGAGATGCGGGAGAAAGTAGATTGGACCCGGTTATAGGTCGTGAAGAGGAAATTGAGCGGGTAGTGCAAATCCTATCCCGCCGCACTAAAAATAACCCGGTCTTGATCGGTGATCCGGGGGTAGGGAAAACCGCCATTGTGGAGGGTTTAGCCCAGATTATTCATGAGAATAAGGTACCGGAGACCCTGAGCCACAAGCGAGTTATTTCATTGGACCTGTCTTCCATGATTGCGGGTACCAAGTATCGGGGAGAATTTGAAGATCGGCTGACTAAGATTGTTAATGAAATAAAGACTGCCGGAGATGTGATTATATTTATCGATGAGTTGCACACCCTGGTAGGTGCCGGAGCCGCGGAAGGAGCTATTGATGCGGCCAATATATTAAAGCCTTCGTTGGCCCGAGGAGATTTTCAGTGTGTGGGGGCAACTACTTTGACCGAATACCGCAAATATATTGAAAAGGATGCTGCCCTTGAAAGAAGATTCCAGCCTATTCAAGTAGATGAGCCCAGTATTGAGGAGAGTATCGAAATATTGCATGG
>CAZYJA010000078.1:0-243 GCA_964647245.1 uncultured Syntrophomonas sp.
CCCCATCCTCCTGCCATAACTATGGTATCCGCCCCGTTTTCGAGCGCTTCGATAAAATTACCCAGATTAATCTTTAGCGGCATACAGGCAAACTCAGGCGAATACCGGATTCCAAGCTCAAAGGTACGTTTGCTGATAGGAGGCGGGGGTATAATTTCTAGCTTAAGCCCCTCAAATAGAGCTTTTAAAGCAATATGCATATTACCCATATGTGCAAATGTAATCTTCATCTTTACCCCTCCT
>CAZYJA010000078.1:253-10153 GCA_964647245.1 uncultured Syntrophomonas sp.
GCAACATATCGCAGAATGCCTCCAGTCTCGTAACCATGCCAGCTTCTCCGGTATGTTCATCAACAGTTATCATCATGAAAGCTTTGTTTTGCAGTTTACGCTCAATAACATCCCCAATCATCGAATCAGGCCCACAACCAAAACAGGCTAGATAGATAATGCCGTCAATTGAACTCTGACCCTCCATGTATAGAGCACTTCCCACTGATTTCCGACCCAGAGTCCAAAAGATTCGCTTCGGCAGTTCCGCCGCCTTTTGCTCGATAGCAGCTTGATCGAGATTCTCAACTACCTGGACCCGGCATCCCATTCTGCGCAAGCGATCTATAAAGTTCATGCTAACCGTGTGGTCGTACAAGGAATAACCATGACCCAGAACTCCAATGTTTAAGTCATAGTTGACCGGCAGATCTAACTGCCCCCCTTCCCAGAGCTCTATGGCCTCAGAAATGTTATAGTCCTCCCCGCAAAGTTGCCTGCATTTATATAACTCATACTTGCCATGCTCATAGGCCTTTTTAATTTGCCGCTTGTTATTCGTAAAAATTTGCCCCACCTTAATAATGTCCCGCTGGAGAAAGCGATCAGTTTTACTTACGTCAACTGTAATCTCAATAAGCGGAGGCAGATTAGGTATACCCGCCTTAATCATGTCCGGTATACCCATAAACTTAGGACAAATATATGATCTGGGTTCAACACTTACCATGCGGGGAATAAAAAGATAATCCAGCCCCTGATGGCAAAGTTCCCGTACATGCCCATAGTATACTTTTATGGGAAAACAGGCCTCGTCAACTGCCGCTTCAATACCTTTTTCTACTGTACGCCGGTTCGTGGCCGCGGACGCAACCACCTGGGCACCCAGATCCTGAAAAAAAGTCTTCCATAGTGGATAATAATAATGATAGAATAGCCCCCTGGGTATTCCCACTCTCATACTTGCCAACACCCCACGCTCTAATATTTTGAATTTTTCCAAATGGGCATTACCCAATTATCATTTTTTGGGATCAAATAAGACTGCAGCTAGATATCCGAAGACAATAGCCGCTGTTATTCCTCCCGAGGTGGCTGAAACCCCTCCCGTAAATGCGCCCAGAATTCCTTTTTCCTGTACTTCGGCGATTGACCCCTGAGCCAGGCTGTGCCCAAAACCACTCAGGGGTATGGTAGCTCCGGCTCCTCCCAGGTCTACCAGGGGCTGATATAAGCCTACCGCACTTAGAACGGCCCCGATTGTAATATAGCCGACCAGAATATGTCCGGGCGTTATCCCCGGCTTGGTCAAATCCATAAACAATTGGCCGATCAGGCAAAGGCAACCGCCAATTAGAAATGCCATTATTAGTGACATAGATCGTTTTATTCCCCCTGAGGATTAATCAGCTATTTTCAATGGCTACGGCATGAGCAATTCCAGGGATACTTTCTCCCTGAAATGAACTGGTAGGACTCATCAAGGCCCCCGTAGCCACAAATAACAAGCGGTTTATTTCTCGATTCTCCAGTTTACGAAGCAGGGGACCGGCCAACATGCAAGCCGAACAACCACAACCGCTGCCGCCTGAATCAACTTCCTGCAGACCGTCATAGAGCAGAACCCCACAATCACTGTAATTGGGGCGGGGAACCAGTCCTTCGGCAATAAATAATTCACTCGCCAAGGCCAGCCCTACTGCGCCCAAATCGCCAGTAACAATCAAGTCATAATAATCGGGCACCAGGCCGGTGTCTTGAAAATGCTTTTTTATCGTATCCACCGCAGCTGGTGCCATGGCCGCGCCCATATTCGCCCCATCGGTTTGCCCCATATCGATAACCTTACCGACTGTGGCCCTGGTTATCCGGGGACCTACGCCCGCTTTTTGCAGTACCAGTGCACCTGCAGCCGTAGCTGTCCACTGAGAACTGGGGGCTCTTTGCACCCCCTGTTCGGTCGGGAAGCGAAATTGACGTTCCGCAGTATAGTGATGACTGGAGGCCGCAGCAACTACCCGCTCAAAAAAACATCCATCAATCAGCATCGATCCTAATAACAAAGACTCCGCCATGGTGGAGCAAGCTCCGTAAAGCCCGAGAAATGGAATACTTACTTCCCGAGCCGCAAAACTGGATGATACAATCTGATTTAACAAATCACCGGCTAATAACAGTTCAGCATCCTGCGGTTCTAATTTCAGTTTCCTAAGCGCTAACTTTATGGTCTCGCGCAACATTTTACTTTCAGCTTTTTCCCAACTGGTTTCTGCGAATAAATAATCTTTTATTATCAGATCAAATTCTGTGGCCCACGGTCCCTCTCCCTCTTTAGGGCCGACTATTGAAGCCCACCCAGCTATATACGGAGGCTCGGCAAATACCAATGTTTGCAGACCCTTTTTCTTGACAGCAACCATTCTATCCCCTGCTTCACCAGTGATTTAACTTAGAGCTAATTTAATTAAGCCGATTAGGACCGAAGCCACGAAACCAAAAACTAACGTAGGTCCAGCTACACTAAATATTCTGGCGCCCACGCCAAAAATATAACCTTCCCGTTTAAATTCCATCGCCGAGGCCACGATAGCATTGGCAAAACCGGTTATCGGTACTATCGAACCGGCTCCCGCCTTCTTCCCCAGGTCATCATAAATCCCCATCCCGGTAAATAAGGCTCCCAAAAACACCATAATGATTGCCGTTAAAGAACCGGCATCCAGTTTGCTTAATCCCCGGGAAATCAAGTAATTGAGAATAATCTGCCCCACCACACAAATCAATCCGCCAACCACGAAGGCCCACAGGCAGTTCTTCAATACGGGTGGTTTGGGTTTCACCCGATTAACCAAATGATGATATTCCTCTTGCTGGGCCTTTTTTAGTTTCTCTTCACTGATTGAATTCATGTGGTAATCCCCCTCATATCGGTATTATTAGCCTAAAGCAGAAAATTTATGCAAAGGTAAATTCGGGGACGGTTCTTGAATTGAATTCGCGAATTCAATTCAAGAACCGTCCCCGAATTTACCGTCCCCTAATTTGCGCCTATTTATAGCCCTATTCGGTGTAAGCTATTTTTATATTGGCCTTGTAATCAACGATTTTATTTCCTTTTACACTGGCAGTCCAATTACATACCTCGACTCCATTAATATTAGAATAAGTTTTCGAGGCATCGGCGACTGCGGTATTAACTGCATCCTGCCAATCTTTATGGGATTCTCCTACAAATTCTGCAACTCTGATTTGCAATTTACATGCTCCTTTCAATTCAATCTCTAGGAGTATTATTGTTTTTGCAAGGAATTTTTATTCAAGTACTCGTTTAAGTTTTATCAGAGCTGCCTTTTCAATTCTGGAAACTTGAACTTGAGAGACTCCTAAATCATCAGCAATAGCGGATTGGGTTTCATCGCTAAAAAACCTTCTTACTATTATTTCCTGTTCGCGATGGTCTAACTTACTTAAGGCTTCCCGCAAGGCCAGTTTTTCCAGCATCATGATATTGCTTTCCTCGCTGGCCAATCTATCAATAAGGGAGAGCTGCTCTTTGTTTTCCCCTCCAAAGGCATCGTGGATGGAAGTAGTAGCCTGACAAGCCTCCATAGCCATAACAATCTCTTCTTTGTCCATTTCCAACAAACAGGCTATTTCAGCTATAGTAGGTTCTTTGCCTAAGTTGCCCCGTAATTTATCCTGCGCCCAGCGAATCTTACCATAATTCTCCTTCAGCCCTCTTTGTACTTTAACCATCCCATCGTCCCGCAAGAACTTTTTGATTTCACCAATAATCATGGGCACGGCATAGGTGGAAAAACGCACCTGGAAAGAGAAGTCAAATTTATCAATAGCTTTAATAAGACCTATAGAACCCACTTGAAACAAATCTTCGTAATCATAAGAGGTTTTCTTAAACCGTTCCAAGACCATATAAACCAGCCCTATATTGGCCTGGTAGACCTCCGCCCGCGCGTCCTCGTCACCAGCCTGGGCTTTTTGCAGGAGTTTGTCATTATCCTGGTATAATTTTTCAGGGGGCATAATTTCTCCCCCCTTAAGCAAGAGCTTCTTTATTCTTGACGAGAAAACAGCGTTTGAGTTTGATATTGGTTCCTTCACCAGGTTGGCTCAGGACTTCCAATTCGTCCATGAAGGATTTCATGAAAGTAAAACCGAGTCCCATTCGCCCTGGTTCGCTTGAGAAACTTGGCTCCATAGCCCGTTTTATATCAGCGATGCCGACTCCTTTATCCTCAACCATAATTTCCATTACTTGATCATCCAATATGGTAGCCATAACCAGCACTTTGCCATGGGGTTGGTTATTATATCCATGAATAATGCTGTTAGATACTGCTTCTGATACTACTAATTTAATCTCTTCTATCTCCTCTAACGTGCAATCCAGTTGGGCAGCAAAGGCTCCTACACACGACCTGGCAAAGGATACATTCTCCGGTACACTGGGAAATTCAAATCGCACATAATTCTTCATCTTCATAGTTTGTCCAGCCGAGGGACAATATGCCCTAACCGCTGGTATTCACCTCCCTTAAATATTGATAATTTCCTGCTCGTTATTATACATGGAAATGAGTTTATTAATTCCAGAGAACATTAAGATCTTGCGGACTGAGGTACTTGCACCTACAATATACATTTTACCATTTAGACTTAACATTTTTTTATACCGGCCAATTATTACTCCCAGGCCGGAGCTATCAATGAAGGATACTTTTTCGAGATTAATAACCAGATTAGTGATTTGCCTGTTATCCAGTTTCCTATCTATCTCCTTTCGAATCTCTTCGGCAACCAGCATATCCATTTCCCCCTTGATCCTAACCAGTAGCGTGTTTCTAACCTGCTTCAGCTCTAATTCCATGCAGAATTCCCCTCCTTGTACGTCTTCAGCCCTAAAATCTGCTTAACAATTCCTTAGGCCTTAAGACTTCTACAAAGGAGGGGATAATTCCTTCCACAAAATTCCAATTATAAAACGAAGGTTTCGGCAAACATTTTCTTTATTTCCCTAAATACACCTGATCTGCCCACATCTTTTGCCGAAACGATATCAACTGTCTTTTGTAAATTTCCATCCTTAAAAACTTGGATCTCCCCTAGCTTTTGTCCCTTTTTAACCGGAGCGCTTATATAGGTAAGCAGTTGTTTATTACTGGTCAGCTCTGCCTTGTCACCTTTACTAAAAATAATCCCTACATCTTCAACCGGCACTGCCTCCACACTGTCTTCCATACCTTTACCGACCTGCACCATTCCGCATACGCTATCCCGGGTAAAAAAGGACTTGTAGGCATATTTGGCAAAACCATAATTATACAGTTGCATTGAATCCTGGAAATGACCTCTAACTTCAGGGGAAGCCATAACCACTGTGATTAGACGCAGACCGTCCCGTTTGACCGTGGAAGTCAGGCAGTACTTGGCTTCGTTGGTCCATCCGGTCTTAAAACCATCAGTCCCTTGATACCACCACAGTAATTTATTAGTATTATATAGTTTAAACTCGCCCTGCCGGAGATTATATTCCTTTATGGAGGTATATTCCAATAAACGCGGATGCAGCAATGCATGCTTAGCTATTATCGCCATGTCATAAGCAGAACTATAATGACCTTCGGCCGGCAACCCATAGGAATTTACGAAATTGGTATCCTTCAGGCCCAGACTGCGAGCCTTTTCGTTCATTTTGTCCACAAAACCCTGGTGAGTTCCTTCCAGATGTTCAGCTACGGCTACACAAGCGTCGTTGGCGCTGCCGGCCGCAATAGCAATTAGCATCTCTTCATAAGTCATGGTTTCTCCAGGCTCCAGATAGATCTGAGACCCCCCCATCTTCCAGGCATTCTCGCTGGTGATAACCTTATCCTTAAGTTGAACCCTCCCATCTTCCAGAGCCTCTACCCCCAATATAAGGGTCATTAACTTAGTCATACTAGCGGGAGGCAGTTGCTTGTTCTCATTTTGACCAGCCAGAACCGTCCCGGAATCGGCATCCATCAAGACATAGGATTCCGCCTTCACATTTTCAATCCCTGCTGCTTGAGCCACCCCCGTGTTATTCCAGGTCCAAATAAATAGGATCAACACCAACCATACCGATGCAGGTCTAATTCTCATAGCGTCCGCAACCTCCCCTTATCGAATAACTCACTATTTCGTCGTCTTTAAAATATATTGAGCTGCACCTGTGATTATGACAGGCATAGTACTGCCATTTATTTGTAGGGACAATCCCGGCAAAAAGCGGTAAAATTTGCAGTGAAATGTATTTTGGTGCCGTTATTATTATAAGGACTTTATAGAACCCTGTTGGGCCCTGTGCTTAGGTTAGGTAACTAACCCGAAAACAGGATCGTTAGAGCAGGACTATATATATGGAGGTTGAATAATGCAGGAAAACCGAATTAGAGCCGCCGGCAAATGGATAAAATCTACCTGGGCGAAAATTCCACGCTGGGCAAAATGGATATTATTAGTAACATTGGTACTGGCGAGTCTGGGCGGGGCACTGGCTTGGCGGAGCCAAAACACTCCCATTCCGGTAGAGACCAGCAAAGTGGCCGCCCAAAACGTTGAACGCAACGTCTTCGCCAACGGGCGTCTGGAATCTGTAAGTCAGCAGACCTTCTTTGCACCAGTAGACAGCACCTTGATGGAACTTACAGTGAAGCTGGGTGACCGGGTAAAAAAAGGCGAAGTGTTAGGTCGGCTGGATTCGCTGGAACTTGCCCGCAGGTACCAAAATGCGGTGGCGGTTTTATCAGGCAAAGAGTCTGAATTAGCCCGAGCTCAATCGGTCGATGACCAACTAGCCTTTAAAGTTGCGGAAGCAGAGTTCAATCGTGCTAACAATAATTTCAATCGCATGGAGCAATTGCTGGCGGCAGGTGCTATTAGTGTCCAGGAGTGGGAATCGGCTCGAGTTGACCTGACCCGTGCGGAAAGCAACTATCAGGAAGCTAAAATCCGCGCCAACCAAGATGCCTCGGGCAAGCAGATTTCCTCCTTGCGTTCCCAGGTAGAATTGGCCCAACAAGAAGTAGCCCAAGCCAAGGAACGTTTGGACATGGCCACGTTTTCAGCCCAGGTCGACGGAGTAGTTACTTCGGTAGGCGCCAAACAGGGCAATCGAGTTATGGAAGGTACTGAGTTACTAGTAATAAGTGACGATAAACTACTGGAGGTAACTACCAATATTAGCGAGATCGATTCCGGCAACCTAAAAATAGGACAAACCGTAGAACTGAGCAGTGTTGCTCTTCCAGGCCAAACCTTCGCAGGAACCGTGGCCCGCATTGGTGGGGCAGCGGTGGTTCAGAAGAGCAGCAACGGCGAGAACATTAACGTACCCGTAACTATTAAGCTCAATGGTGATCCAGGTGAACTCAAGCTTGGCTACTCAGTAGACCTGACCATAAAAACCTCGGAGGATTTAAACGTAACTGCCCTGCCCATTAACGCCCTGCTAGAACGCGAGGGCAAGAAGTCAGTCCTGGTGGTAATAAACTCAACCCTGGAAGAAAGGATAGTCGAGCTTAAAAGAGGCAACGAGCTGTATGACATTGTTATCTCCGGTGTGGCCCAGGGTGAGGAAGTGGTTCTTAACCCTAAACCCGAGTACAAAAATGGGCAGCAAGTTACTGTGACCACAGGAGTACCTAAATGATTGCTATAAACGATTTACAGAAAATCTATTATACTGGCACTATTGCCGTCGAAGCCTTACGCGGTTTATCATTTAGCATTGACCGTGGCGACTTCGTGGCCATAATGGGAGCTTCCGGATCGGGAAAATCCACTCTAATGAATCTCTTGGGGTTACTGGATGTCCCTTCGGCTGGCACCTACATACTTAACCAAACTGAGGTTTCAGCCCTAAATGAACAGGACTATGCGCGCATTAGAAATAAGGAAATTGGTTTTATATTTCAGACCTTTAATCTGCTTCCCCACCTTACCGCCCTGCACAATGTTGAACTGCCTATGTTATATGCAGGTGTTAGACCCGCAGCGAGAAAGGCCCGGGCCATGCAGCTCTTGGAACATGTGGGATTAAAAGAGCGTTTCCACCATTATCCCAACGAACTATCCGGCGGCCAGAACCAAAGGGTGGCAATTGCCCGAGCCTTGGCCAACCAACCCTCCATAATTCTGGCTGATGAACCGACGGGAGCCCTGGACACCCATACCAGCCTGGAAGTAATGGATATTTTCCAGCAGTTAAACCGGGAAGGAGCAACCATAATCGTAGTAACCCATGAAGAAAATATCGCCCAGCACGCCGGACGAATTCTGCGGTTAAGTGACGGCCGGTTGCTGAGCGATGATATAGTATCAAGACCGTTGGACGCGGGTCAAGCGCTCAGTTCGCATCGAAATGAGGTGACCAGTATATGAATATACGAGAACTGATGATAGTCGCCTTAGCCAGTATCAAAAGCAGTAAATTGCGTTCTTTTCTAACCACTTTAGGTATCGTGATAGGCATCGCTTCAGTTATATCAGTAATAGCCATAGGCCAGGGTGGCCAAGCCATGTTAATGCAAGAGATGGAAAAGTTCGGCACCAACCTGTTTGTGGTTTATGTTAACTACCAGGAAGGCGAATCCAGCAGACCAAGTGATCTACAGGTAAGTGATATTAATATTATTAAGCATATAGTCCCGGAGGTAAAATACATGGCCCCATCTAGTTACAGTCAGATGAAACTCCGGGGCAGCCACGGTCAAAAAACCGTGCAAACTTTAGGGACCAGCGGGGATTATGCTTTTATCAAAAACCTGGAGTTAGCTCAGGGAAGGTTTCTCAATGATGAAGATGAAATTGCCGGCCGCCAGGTAATTGTAATTGAAGAAGATACCGCGCAAGAACTCTTTGGAAGCGAAAATCCGTTAGGACAGCGGGTGGTTACGGGCAGTTCGTCATCAATGGTGGTCGGGGTAATAAAAAAGGATACTTCGATGATTAATATGAACTCCCAGCAGACAGCCTATATTACCATGTCCTACCTGCACAATCTGACCGGATGGAACCAAATCCATCAAATATGGGCCAGTGCCGGCAGCAAGGAGCAGGTAACCACAGCCATGGAGCGCAGTAAAAGCATTCTGGAACGGCGTCACAATAACCCCGGACATTATATGGTCCAAAGCATGGAGCAGGAAATGCAGTCCGCTACCAAGATTACCGGCATTGTTGGTCTGGTGATAAGTCTTATCGCGGGGATTTCCCTCCTGGTTGGAGGTATAGGGGTTATGAATATCATGCTGGTTTCAGTCAGCGAACGCACCCGGGAGATAGGGATCCGCATGGCTCTGGGGGCACGCCGTCAGGATATTCTGGTCCAATTCCTGTTTGAATCAATTGTACTTTGCTTGATGGGTGGCCTGATCGGAACTATACTTGGTTATGGCGGTGCTTTCCTGGTTGCCAAAATTGCCAATTGGCCGCCGCTGGTATCCTGGTGGACGGTGGTAGTAGCTTTCCTGTTTTCGGTTGGTATAGGCCTGTTTTTCGGTCTCTATCCCGCTAACCAGGCCGCTCGCCTCAAACCGATTGAAGCCCTCCGCCGCGAGTAAACCCCAATATTTATATAATTCGATTCTGCTCGCCAGCCTAGTCGCATAGCCAAGTTGGTGGTGAGCCAATAAATACCGCCATGGTGGAAATCATGGCCCTAACGAGGTGCAAATCCTGGCTAATGGAGCCTAATGGAGACGATTATCATGCTATTACCTCGTAAATGTAGGTGATTGGTTTAGGCCGGGCCGCGCTGATAACAAATGATCCAAGGGCCATTATTTCCACTTCGCCGATATTATCTCGATTGGTATGCAGAACACAAAGCGTATCCCCCACATTTACCTGGTCCCCTACTTTTTTCAATAGGGTAAT
>CAZYJA010000079.1:0-10139 GCA_964647245.1 uncultured Syntrophomonas sp.
CCATTTCATAGATAAATATTTCCTCCAGGGTAAGAGGCAGGACATCCAGAATAGCCGGATGGTAGGACTGTATCCGCTCGATTATTTCATTGTGGGCACCCCGTACAATAAGCACCAGTACACTACCTCTGGTCTCGTGGTGTAAAGCCTGCATATCCTCTAAGAGAGTAGCCGGAACGCCATCTCGGAAAGCCACCTGAATCTTATGTACATCCGCTTTCAGGTCATCCAGTTCTCTCTGGACCAGCATTTGCCCCCGGTGTAAAATGCCGATATAATCACAAATGTCCTCCAGATCGCGTAAGTTGTGCGAAGACACTATAACCGTCATTTCCCGATCCGCAACATCCTGAATAAGGAGATTTTTGACCTTCTGCCTCATTACCGGGTCCAGGCCATCCAGAGGTTCATCCAGGATCATGACATCAGGCAGTACGGAGAGGCCTAACCAGAAAGCGACCTGTCGCTGCATACCCTTGGAAAGGGTTTTAATACGGCGGTTTACATCAATGTCAAAAACCTCGCCTAGTTTCAGATAACGGGCCTGATCCCATTGTGGATAAATGTGGCTGTAAAAAGCTGCCATGTCCTTAATATTGTAATTGTGAAAAAAGTAGAGGAAATCGGGTATAAAAACGGTACGCGCCTTGACCCCGTCATTTTCAAATACCGTCTCCGAATCTATCAAGACCCGTCCGCTGTCCTGCTGATAAATGCCGGCCAACATTTTTAGCAGAGTAGTCTTGCCGGCCCCATTGGAACCAACCAGACCATATATCGAGCCCTTTTGGATATTGAGACTAACCTCCTGAATCGCTTCAATGTCATCGAATCGCTTGCTGACTTGGCTTAGTTCAATCATTTACAATCCCTCCTTGGTCATTGGCTACCAGAGCTTGCACCAGAGCGCTGATCCCCTGAGAGGTTTTCCCCAGGTAGAGCAATTCGGCTACGATTCTTGCTAATTCATTCTCCAGAGTTTGGATTCGGGACGCATTATTTTCCGGAATAGTAGGCCGGACAAAATTGCCCTTGCCCGGCACCGAATAAATATAGCCCCGGTTTTCCAATTCTCGATACGCCTTCTGGATGGTATTGGGATTAATAGTCAGCTCACTGGCCAGAACACGCACGGTCGGCAATTGCTCATCTGGCTTCAGGATATGTTTAATTATGTGCTCCTTAATTTTTTCAATCAGCTGCTCGTATATGGGTTCCCGACTACGCAAGTCCAGTTCAAACATAGGCACCCTCCTTTGCGTTTGCTGTGTGCTATGATACATAGTACAGTTAACATGTGGTAATTATACTAGCATAATTTGCTAATTGTAAAGTGAAATTTAAATTGTGGAGGTCCTGAAAATGTTAGCAACTCTTATGCCAGGAAAGGGGGGGTAAGATTATCGGTGACCAGTTGGCAGGAAAATGAAGGTGGTTGCCGATGGTCACCGAGGCTGAATTTGGGGGAATCAGGGGAAGAGCTTCAATTCGGCCCAGAATTAGGGACAGTTCGCCAGTCTACCTGGGAAGCGAAAAGACCAGAGAACCGTCCCCGGGTCGGTCACTGATCGCAACGGTAGCTTGCCCGGCATTGCACAGGTAAGCGAGGAAGGCAGAAATAGTGGCGGCCAGGCGGAAGTAGTGATTGCGATTCATTGGCAGCCCTTGCCGGGCTATGACTTCATTAATAATTTCTTCCCGGTTACGGGGGGCATGGATGATATCTTTTAGAGTAAATAGAATGTGCATCATCATTGCATGGTTGGCATCTATTACCGCCGGGATATGGACATCGGTTACAATGCCCCCATGAGAGAGGTAGAAGAGGGGTGAACTATCTGCTCTCAGCTTCTCGAGGGCGGCAAGGTGCTGATCGGGATTGGCAAGATAGAGAAAGGGATTGCTGACTAATATTTCAGGGGGGATCAGACCGTCTCCAACGAATAATACATTATCGGGAGTCCGTAGTCCCTGGTGTCCCAGAGTATGCCCCGCCAGGTCCAGTATTTCGAACATCTCTCCGTTAATCGGCCTATAGCCGGCCCTTACGGTATCGGTAACTTGCGATGCCTGGGGCATAAAGAATTTGCTCTGTAATAATTTGAGGGGATAGGCTCCATAAAGGCTATAGGGGTTTAAAATAGGCTGCTCAATAAATGCGGCTTCGATGGCTGAAGCATAAATATGACAGTCACTATGGCCTTGAATATAGTGGTTTCCACCACAGTGATCAGCATGGGCATGGGTGTTGAATATAGCGTAGACCATCAAGCCTCTTTCCCGCAGAGCTTGCAGAACCAGTTGGCCCTGGTTCGAATTAGCCCCGCTATCAACCAGGAGGCAGCGACGGTCCTTAAATATGTATAGGCCTACACTAGATAAATGAGTTTCTATGGCATAAGTATTGCCATTCAAATGCTGTACTTGCATATCTTATCAACCTTTCTTTGTGACCAAAAGCAAGCCAAGCAAGCCAAGGGAACGTTGTGTTTGGCTTGCTTGGCTTCTTATCGGCACATTAATTCGGTGATTTCATCCTCATTGGTGGGGGGGAGAAAATTGCTGATGCCGATTTCCTTTAAGCGCTTGCTGATGTCCTCGGCCTGGTAGCGGGTACCGACTAAACTGCTCTCCAGTTCGGCTATATCCTGCAGGGCGAAAAAATCGCCATATATTTTACAGGCGCTTATCATCCCGCGTTTGACTTCCAGCCGGAAATCAATATTACCCCAGGCAAAATTGCCGAATTTTCTGATGTCAAAGGTTGGCGAGTTACCAAAGATCCAGTCATAGCTGGTGTATTTTTTGTTTTTTAACGCGGTAATAACGGCCAGATCATCGCAATCAAGCAAGTAGATGTCATTAATGGATTCCTGCTCTAGCACTGCTGCAGTCAATATTTGTTTAAACTCATCCAGAGTTACCTTCGTTGACAGATGTTCGCTGATATTGGTAACCCGGCTCCGTACTGATTTAACCCCTTTTGAAGTGATTTTCTGGTTGCCCGGGTTCAGGGCTTGAACCATTTCCTCAATATTGGTATCAAATAATATGGTTCCATGATGCAGCAGCCGGTTCCTATACTTAAATTGCGCATTGCCGGAGAATTTCCGGCCGGTAATAGTTATGTCATTTCTGCCGTTGTTTTCAGCCTCAATCCCTATTGTTTGCAAAGCGGTTATTACCGGGCGGGTAAACTTATCGAAGTTAGCAAAATCTTGATTTGCATCTACCACAAAGGTGAAGTTGAGGTTGCCATGATCATGGTAAACCGCCCCTCCTCCCGACATGCGCCGTACCACCTTTATTCCGTGAGCGTCTATGTAACTGGAGTTTATTTCTTCCAGGGTGTTTTGATTTCGGCCGACAATAACTGCCGGTTGATTTTGCCATAACATAAAATAATTACCTTCACCAGGCAGGTTCTTAATTATGTACTCTTCCAGAGCCATATTGAAATACGGATCAGTCGATTGGTTGATTATTTGTAGCATAAGGAAAAAACCACCTCCGTCATTGGGATAATGTCACATCAGATAGGAACAACTAAGGTATTGGGAACTGGGCAGCCAGCAGCAGCCAAGGGGACGTTTTGTTTGGCTGCTTTTTTTAAGTACCTGAGAGCAGCCATGGAAAATCCCCTTGGCCGTGGTTGGAGAAGCAAGCAAAAAGAACGTCCCCCGGTTATATCGCTTTTTTAGTCTTGGGTGGAGCCAGGTGAATAGCCTGACCATAAATATCCAGGACTGCTTCCAGCACCGCTTCGCTCAAGGTGGGATGGGGGTGAATGGTCTGGGATATATCGGTTACTTTCAGGCGGGACTCAACCATCATGGTGCCTTCCATTATTAAATCACTGGCATGAGGACCGATGATATGTACTCCGATAATAACATCATCTGAGTCAGCCAGGACTTTTACCATACCATCGGTTTCGCCCAGGGTAAGAGCCTTGCCATTAGCCGCAAACTGAAATTTACCCGTGCGATATGGTATACCCTGAGACTTGGCTTCTTCCTCACTCAGGCCGACGCTGGCAATCTCGGGAATAGTAAATACACAGGCAGGCACTGGGCGATCAAGGGGACGGTTCTTCTGATCGCTGTTCCTGGCTCTTGAGTAGCGATCAGGAGAACCGTCCCCTTGATCGCCGTCGGCCATATTTTCTACCGCTGCTATGCCTTCGGCCGAGGCTACATGGGCCAACATCGGTCCGCCGATTACATCTCCGATGGCATATACGCCTTCCACATTGGTGCAGAAACGATGGTCAACCTGGATAAAACCATAATTGTTCATGGAAATCCCTAGTTGTTCTAAATTCAGTCCGGTGGTACAGGCTTTCCTTCCGCCGGCTGCCAGAACCACGTCAGCTAAGTTTTCTACTCGGCCTCTTTTGCCGGTGGCGGTCACCTTTAAAGCTCCTGCAGAAGTCTCAAATCTTTCCACGGTCATGGCACTATGGATCACTATTTTTTGCTTCTTGAGGAATACCCGCAAACGTTTACCCAGCTCATGGTCCATGGTGCTTAAAATTTCCGGCAGGTATTCGAAAACCGTCACCTGGCTGCCCAGGGAATTAAAAATACAGGCAAATTCCAGTCCAATAACTCCTCCGCCAATGATGGTCAAACGCCTGGGAACACTAGTCAACTCCAAGAGTTGATCACTGTTCATGACTCCCGGCAGGTCGATGCCGGGAATGGGTAAGGAAGCCGGGATTGACCCAGTGGCCAGGAGTATATTGCGGGCCTGAATCCTTTCTCCATTAACCATTACCGTGTTTTTATCCTGCAGTGCCGCTCGGCCGATTATTTTCTCGACTCCATTAGCCTGCAGCAGTTTTTCGACGCCGGTCACTAATCCATTAACGATGGTATCCTTGCGCTGCCGGGCTCCGGCCATATCGAAAGATACGTTTTCAACCTGGATATTAAATTCTTGACTATTCCTTATGTCTCTCATCGCCAGGGCATTGCGATAATAGGCTTTGGTGGGAATACAACCGCGATTAAGACAAGTTCCGCCGACCGCATCCTTTTCCACCAGGGCTACGGTCATTCCTAGCTGGCGGGCCCGGATCGCGGCTACATAGCCCCCCGGGCCGCCCCCGATAATAAGCAGATCCCACATTTAACGAGCCTCCCATTTGACTACCGGCTTGCGGGCAGCTGTGACTTCATCCACCCGTTTGATAACCGCATTATGGGGAGCATGCCTTACCAGATCAGGGTCTTCGGCCGATTCCCGCGCAATAGTCTGCATGGTTTGCACAAAGGTATCCAACCGATCCTGGGACTCAGTTTCGGTGGGTTCAATCATCATAGCCTCGCTTACAATCATCGGAAAGTAAACGGTGGGCGGATGGTAACCGTAATCAATCAGACGTTTGGCAATATCCATGGTGGAAATGCCGTGTTCGGCCTGCTTTTTGGAATTGATAATAAACTCGTGTTTGCACAGCCGATCTAAAGGAATGTTAAAATCAGCCCGCATTTGATGCCGCAGGTAATTGGCATTTAATACCGCGTGTTCACAGGCTTCTCTGAGACCTTCGCCGCCAAGTGCCCGGATATAGGCATAGGCCTTGACAATTACCCCGAAATTGCCGTAGAAGTTCTTGACCTTGCCGATGGACAGGGGCCGATCATAATCAAAGCTGTATTGATCGCCAATTTTCAGCGCCAAGGGTGCAGGCAAGAAATCCAGCAGGATGGCCTTCACTCCCACCGGTCCTGAGCCGGGACCGCCACCGCCGTGGGGACTGCCAAAAGTCTTATGCAAATTGACATGGATGACATCAAACCCCATATCCCCGGGACGGGCTACTCCCATGATGCCGTTCAGGTTAGCCCCGTCATAATAAAGCAACCCTCCGCCCTCATGCACTATAGCGGCTATTTCCTGGATTTCCTCCTCAAACAGCCCCAGAGTGTTGGGATTAGTTAGCATTAAGCCGGCTACTTCCTCACTCATCTTGGACCGCAGATCGTTCAGATCCACCAGACCGCGCGAGTTGGACTTAACTTCTATGACCTGAAATCCGACTACATTAGCGGTAGCCGGGTTGGTCCCGTGGGCTGAATCAGGGACCATCATCTTGGTTCGCTTATAATCCTGGCGCTGCCGATGATAGGCTTTGATAATCATAACCCCGGTCATTTCGCCGTGCGCCCCAGCCGCCGGCTGTAAAGTGAATCCGTCCATGCCAGTTATCTCCGCGAGCATTTGCTGCATTTCATAATATAGCTCTAGAGCCCCCTGCACCGTATCTGTCGGCTGATAAGGGTGAATGCTGGCAAACCCTGGCAGGCGGGCTGCCCACTCGTTTATCTTGGGATTATATTTCATGGTACAGGAGCCCAGCGGATAAAATCCGTTATCAACCCCATAGGCCCGGGTGGATAGCTCGGTAAAGTGCCGTACCGCTTCAACCTCGCTTAATTCGGGCAGGGCGGTGGCCTCCGCGCGCAGGAACTGAGCCGGTATATTTTCACTAATAGCTGGTTCCGGTATCGCACCGGCGGGCAGGCTAAAGTAATTACTAGCGGGGACATGTTTTTCAAAAATAAGTTTGTGCATTTTACCTACCTCCTAAGACTGCTACCAGCCGGTCGATTTCGGCCGAGGTTCTTTTTTCCGTAAAAGCCAGCAAAAGCCCGTCATCCAGCTCATAGCCCCCGATGATGCCGTTCTCCAGCAGTTTGCGGTTGGCAGCTGCCGGATCACTAACCTTAAGGACAAACTCACAAAAATAGGGGGCCTGGTATTTCAGTTCCAGCCCAACTTTATGGAATTCCTGTGCGGCATATAATGCCAGATGATGACAGCGCATAGCAATCTCCTGCAGCCCCTTTTCCCCGACAAAGGCCAGATACATGCTGGCAGCCAGTGCACACAGGGCTTCGTTGGAGCAAATATTGGAGGCGGCCATTTCGCGCCGAATGTGCTGTTCCCGCGCCTGCAGGGTCAAAACATAGGCTCTTTTACCATCCAAATCGGTGGTTTGTCCCACTATCCGACCGGGAATTTTGCGCATAAATGCCTTAGTGGCAGCCATAAATCCCAGATAGGGTCCCCCCCAGCTCAGACTGTTTCCCAGGGGCTGACCTTCACCGACCGCAAGGTCAGCTCCCCACTCCGCCGGGGTTTTGAGTAATGCCAGCGAGATTGGTTCTACGGCCATAATGAATAAACCCTTGGCGGCATGAACTGCTTTTTCCACCGGAGCGGCGTCTTCCAATAGCCCATAGAAGTTGGGCTGCTGGATTACTGCGCAGGCCGTATCCGCATTAATTGCCGCCAGCATGGCAGCTGTGTCGGCTACGCCATTCTGACCCGGTACCAGGACTATTTCCAGGTGGCCTGACAGAGCATAAGCCTGGAGAATTTTCAGATATTCAGGATGCACGGTATCAGAGATTACTACCCGGCGCTTGCCTTTGCTGTTAACGCAAGCCAGATTACAGGCCTCCGCCAGAGCGCTGCCGCCATCATATAAGGAAGCGTTGGATACATCCATACCGGTTAATTTACAAATCATAGTCTGATACTCAAATATCGATTGTAAGATGCCCTGGCTAATTTCGGGTTGGTAAGGAGTGTAGGCCGTATAGAATTCGGAGCGTAACAGCAATTGTTCCAGGGCGGCCGGAATATAATGGTCATAAGCCCCGGCCCCTAAGAAACAGGGGTAGTTATCCGTATTCAGGTTGCGGGCGGCCAGATTCTTCAGTAAGCTCTTCAGCTCCATTTCGCCCATTCCCGCCGGCAAATTCAAGCCCTGCTTGACCTGCAGAGCGGGTTTAATATCCTGGAACAAATCCTCCATCCGGTTTAAACCAATGGTCTGGAGCATTTCAGCCACTACCGGCCCTGGATTAGGAGTATATTTCATGCTGATCCTCCCTAGTCTTCGAGAGTCTGGCAATAGGCAGCATAGGCTTCGGCGGTCATAAGTTCATCCCGCCTGCTGATATCGCTTAACTCCAATATTGCAATCCAGTTCTCATAGGAGTCCTGGTTGAGGAGTTCAGGTGAATGTTCCAATTCCTCATTCACTTCAATGATAGTGCCCGAAGCCGGGGTAAATAAAGTAGCCACTGCTTTTACCGATTCAATAACCCCTATGGCATCTCCCTTGGTAACTTCCTGGTCCAGTTCCGGTAATTCTACAAATACAATATCGCCCAGATGGTGCTGAGCATAATCACTAATACCAACTCGTCCCTTTTCACCTTCAACCTTAAGCCACTCATGATCTGATGTATAAAGCAAATTTCCTGGAATATTCATTGCCAATCCCTCCGCATCATTATAATTATTGGCTTTCTTAGAGCCCGAGATTTATTTTACTTATTTTTATTTAGATTTGGTTTTTTTACGGTAGAATATCCCCGTACCCAAAATTGCCTTAATGGCCTTATCGCGAATCATAATGTCAACCTCCGTGCCGGGTTGACTATACTCGATGTTGATCAGAGCCAGTCCGATGGGCTTTTTAAAGGTAGGGGCGTGCAACCCGCTGGTCACATGGCCGATAGCTAGGCCATCTTTTTGCACCTCATAATGGGAACGGGGAATACCTTTGCCCAACATGGAGAATTCCACCAGTTTCCGGGTGAGGCCATTTTCCTTTTGCTGCACCAGGGCTGACTTGCCGATGAAATCATCACCACCCAGCTTGACGAAAAACCCTAGTCCGGCTTCCAGGGGAGTAATATCCTTATCCAGTTCCTGCCCATATAGGGGGAGCTTGGCTTCGAAGCGGAGGCTGTCCCGCGCCCCTAAACCCACCGGAGCCACTATATCTTCGCCGGCATGAAGTATTTCTTCCCAGATATAAGAGGCTTCCTCCGGCTTCATATACAGCTCAAATCCATCCTCACCGGTATAGCCAGTCCGGGAAATAATACATTCTACGCCGGATATTTTAACCGCCGGGTTGAACCAGAAAAACTTAAGGCTATCCAGGTCGATAGAGCAAATTTTCTGTAATATCTCCTGGGCCTTGGGACCCTGCAGGGCCAACTGGGCATATTGATGGGATACATTGTCGGCCATGACCCCTGGCATTAGGTTTTCGGTCATCCAGGCAAAATCTTTATCCGCATTGGCGGCATTTACGACCAGGAGATATTTTTGGGGATGGTAGCGATAGATCAAGAGATCATCCACTACCCCGCCATCCGGGTAGCACATGGGGCTGTAAAGAACCTGGCCATCCTGCATAGTTTTAACGTCATTGCAGACCAGATTTTGCACGAAATCCTCAGCCTGGTCACCCTTTATAAAGACTTCTCCCATATGCGAAACATCAAAAAGACCGGCACTTTCACGCACCAGGTTATGTTCCTTGATGATTCCCATACCTTCATACTGAACCGGGAGTTCCCAGCCACCGAAGTCAATTATTTTCCCGTTATACTTCAAGTGCATCGGGTACAATGGTGTTTGCTTTAACGACATGGTATACCTCCTTTATTAATGTGCTTACTTTTAGAATGAGGTCGGTTCGGGTAAGGCACTGTGGTCCCAATCGCCCTTCAGCCTATAGCTGCTCCAGGCGAGTTAGCCATCAAGCCTGTTGCAATCACAGTAATATTTTAGCAACATAAACACCATTATGCAAAAAACTTGTCGGAGGACACTCAAAATAAACAAATTATTAGTTGTGAGTATTAAAAGCCCTGATTGGAAAATAATAAGGAAGATTCATTTTATTGGGGGAAAAGCTTTATGGTTCGAGTCTGGCGAAGAATGATAAATAAAAATAAAAATAGTGCTGCCGATATTCAAAAGGCTAAACCTCCGACTGAGCCCGGAGTTAGTCCTAATGATATGCAGCCCGAACCAGACCCGGTATCATCGCAGCTTAAGGTTAATCAGGATTTTCTGCATAACCTGGTGGGGCCAAATAGCGATGTAGTTTTTCGCAGCTTTAATCTGGGCATAAAAAGGGGTAAAGCGGCTCTAGTAGTTTACATAGAAAACATGATTGACAAAAGTATGCTCCACGACCATATTTTAAAACCCTTGATGTATGACAGCGTACCGGCCGATCAAACTGTCCAGGAAAAGGACCTGCCGGACCTGGTCTTAAACTCCATGCTGGCAGTTGCCAACATCACCGAAGTCCA
>CAZYJA010000080.1:0-1200 GCA_964647245.1 uncultured Syntrophomonas sp.
AACTGCGATCTTGTCCATATACATATCGGGAGCATGTAACAAACACCCCTGAGGCGCCGAAGCCAACACCGCAATCGCGCCCGTAAGACCCTTGGCTACAATAATCGTACCTTCCAGGGGATCCACGGCAATGTCAACCTGGGGCAACACCCCCAGACCAACTTTTTCTCCAATGTATAACATGGGCGCTTCATCCATTTCACCCTCGCCGATTACCACTACCCCGTCTATGGATACGGTATCGAACATGACCCTCATGGCGGTTACTGCCGCGTCATCCGCTGCTTCCTTGTTGCCCCGCCCTACCCAGCGGGCTGCCGCTAAGGCAGCCGCTTCGGTTACTCTTGCAAACTCAAGAGCTAATTCTCTCTCCACAACCCAACCCTCCAGTTCTTAAAACACCTGTTTCCAATCATTCATAAATTTTTCAATGCCTGCATCTGTTAAAGGGTGTCTAATCATCTGCTTAATAATTGCATAAGGAACCGTTGCGATGTGAGAGCCTATCTTGGCAGATTCAACCACGTGCATGGGGTGCCTTATGCTGGCAGCTATAACCTCAGTGGACAATAAGAATTGGTTGAAAATAGTTACAATGTCATTAAGCAGAATTAGCCCATCATTACCATTATCATCAACCCGACCGAGAAAAGGACTAACAAAACTAGCCCCGGCCCGGGCAGCCAATAGAGCTTGACTGGCTGAGAACACCAGGGTGGCATTGGTCTTAATACCCTGGCTGGCCAACGTCTTTATGGCCTTTAAGCCGGCTTCACTTATGGGAATCTTGATCACTACATTGGGATGAATCGCTGCCAGAGCCTGGCCTTCCTTTACCATGGCAGCATACTCTAAGCTCAGCACTTCGGCACTGATAGGCCCGTTAACGATGGCACAGATTTCTCTGACTACCTCAGTATAATCTCTTTTCTCTTTGGCGACCAGACTTGGGTTGGTCGTTACTCCTGCCAGGAATCCCATTTCATTAATTTCCTGGATTTCCTCTATGTTAGCAGAATCAATGAAAATTCGCAAAAAAACACTTCCTTTCGCCCCATGGCTATTCGTCATGCAGATTTTTATTGGGACTCATTATTTTGAATGGGGAAAGAACGGAATATAACTACCCCAGATATACCCTTGAGCGTTATAAATTTAGTTTTAACAATCAGGCTTTGCCGGAGCTGCCGAACACCCGAA
>CAZYJA010000080.1:1210-2103 GCA_964647245.1 uncultured Syntrophomonas sp.
CTTGCGGGGATCGATCTCATTAGGGTTTTGTTCCATCCTGCGCCGCATTTCGCCTACGAAAGCCTCCCTGATATTGGTGTCGATATTTACCTTGCAAACCCCTAAGGACACCGCCCGCTGGACTGATTCATCGGAAACACCTGACGAACCGTGCAGAACGATAGGTATTTTAACCAATTCTTTAATCTTATGGAGACGATCAAAATCCAGCTTCGGATCCCCTTGATACTGACCATGGGCTGTGCCTATGGCTATCGCCAGACTCTCTACTCCAGTCTTTTCCACAAAATAACAAGCTTCGTCGGGGTCAGTGTACATTGCTTCTCGTTCGCTTACATGTACATCATCCTCGGTACCACCTATTTTTCCCAACTCTGCCTCTACTGATACCCCAATGGGACGACATATCTCCAGAACCTTGTTGGTAATAGCAATATTCTGTTCCAATGGCAATTTAGATCCATCATACATAACTGAACTAAATCCGCTGCGAATACATTTCATGACCTGGTCAAAATCGGTGCCGTGATCCAGGTGCAGAGCTACCGGAACCCGAGCACCCGCGGCAGCTATTTTAACCATACCGGTAATAAACTCCAAACCGGCATATTTTATGGCTCCCTGACTGGCTTGCATAATAACCGGTGAGTTCTCCTTTTCTGCTGCCTCCACAATTGCCTGAATGATTTCCATGTTGTTAGCGTTAAATGCGCCCACAGCATATCCTTCCCGATTAGCACGGAGCAGCAACTCCGTGACCGGAACTAGTGCCATACTTACCACCTCTTAAATTTATTTGGTAGCCGCCTTAGGGCAGCTCTTACCTCATCAAGTCCCAACTTGCAGATTATATTGCCACTTCCAGCATCAAATTATTAACCATATCGCGCAAT
>CAZYJA010000080.1:2113-5317 GCA_964647245.1 uncultured Syntrophomonas sp.
TATATTGAACGGTTTGCTGATACACTTCTTCGCCCCGGCATCCAAGGCCTGTTTGACCACTTCATTCTCCCCGTAGGCGGTCATCATTATTATAGGTATAGGCCCCATATTTTCCATAATTATTCGGGTTGCCTCTAACCCATTAATATTGGGCATTTTCAGATCCATTAGGATAAGATCCAGATCTGGCGTTAGTTCTGCGACCTTATCGATGGCTTGCTGGCCATCGCCGGCACTATGGACAACCCAACCTTCTTTCTTAAATAGCTCCTCTAACAGCCGTCTTACTCCTTTTTGGTCATCTACTATTAATATCCGACCTTGCATCCATATTCCCCCTAAATATCGTTCCGTCCATTTCGTTCAGTTATTGCTGAGAAGAAATGGCAAGCGGTAATCGTTAAGCTTATTATACCAAATATTCCCACTTACGGAAACCTTTTTTGGACAGCTATGAGGGTATCACTTATCCGCTTCCGGTCAGGTCTCAATACTAAGGCTGGCCAACGTCATTTGGGGCGATTTTTTCCGGTTGGCCTTCCCGAAGATAAATCCGGGCAATGTTAGCGGCTGCAAGGGTCTTTCGCACCGGCAACTCGACTTCAGCGCCGATGTTGATATCAATTCCCTCCGGTATTTCCACCAGGGCCATCTGCATAAAAACCTTGCCCCGAATGGGGTACTTCTGCCCTTTGATAGTCACGTAAAGGTTATAACGAGGTACTCCCAAATAGGCCAGGACTATTTTGACCAGCTTTTTTACCAAGTCCACTAATCCCAGGGGACGGTTAGCTACTTCAACCGCCAACCCATCATTAAACCCTACCGGAATTACCCCGATTTGGGCTCCCTGTTTCAATCTATAGGTGCGATAGTAACCCAGATAACTACCCTTTTCCAGGTTGCGCAGGGAAATGATACGACTCATAAATTTATAGGGATCCTGAAGCTGCAAATGGGTCGAGAATTGTCCTACCGGATGTTGACCGGATAAGAGGGTACCAATTCGAACCGCATTAAGGTACATATGGGGAAATCTTAAGAAGACCGAACTATTGGCAAAATGTTTGATGGGAATGGTAAATTTGTCGTTCTCGAGGCGGTTGACTACCTGCCTAAACTGCCGGAACTGCTCCTCGGTATAATCCGGTGCAGCCGGATCAGCCGCATGAGAATATATTCCCTCTATATACAGCCGGTCATGCTGATGTATGTTTCGGCATACCAACCCCGCTTCTTCCGCGTTCATCCCAAATCGGCCCAGCCCGGTGTCGATTTTAAGGTGGATTCTAACCTGGGCACCAGCTGTCTCTGCGGCCTGTTCCAGTAACTCGCGGTCTTTATCTGAGGTAATCGTCAGGGTCAGCTGGTTCTCTAAAGCTTCCCGGGCCTCTGCCTGGCTAACCACTGGTCCGAAGACCAGGATATCGGCTGCAATACCAGCCTTCCTTAGCTGCAAAGCTTCCTGGAGAAAACTTACCGCAAAGAAATCCACCCCGTTCCTAGCTAGAATCCGGGCCATATCCTCCGCTCCATGTCCATAAGCATTAGCCTTGACCACGGCCATCAATCTGGCTCTATCGTCCAGTAAGTTCTTAACCGCCTGGAGATTATTTTCGATAGCGGCAACATCTATCTCAATCCACTTATCACTTGCCACTACCCTTCCCCCTCAGTCTTCCGCTGGCGTAATATCCTGCGCGTAGCTTGCATATAGAGAGGTAAAAATCTAGTCCACATTAAATATAAAGGCCTGGAAAAGATCCGGTCCCAATCCCCTACAAATTCGACCAACTCACCATTAAATCCCTTCTTGAAGCGGTACAGCCCATACAGGGGATTGCTTTCATCCATATCACCGGAAACCCCTCTAAAATCATAAACGGTACATCCCCGTTCCTGGGCCCAGCGAATCATTTCCCACTGAATAAGGTAATTCGGCATTACATTACGGTATTCATTGCTGGAAGCCCCATACAGATACCAGGTCTTCTTTCCCACAATTAAGGCCAGGGTCGCCGATATAACCCGGCCCTGGTATTCGGCTAAAAATATTTGGGCCAAGCCGCTTTCCACCATTTGATCCCAAATCATCTCGAAATATTCATACCCGCGAATTAAAAAACGGTCGCGGGCAGCGGTTTCCTGCAAAATTGCATAGAATGCCGGCAAGTCTTCTTTGCCGACCGCCTCTCGGATGGTAACTCCTTTTTTCTGGGCCAGCCTAATATTATAGCGCGTTTTGGCATGCATGTTGGCCAGGATTTGTTCGGCTGAAGCCTGGATATCCAACTGAAAAACATAGGCCGGCTGTACCCCTTCGAAATCCAGACCGGTATCATTACGATGGAATTGGCATTGACGTAAGATATTTTTGAATTCTTCATTAGCTGCCGGCACATCGGGATCAATTTTAAGAAATATGGCTCCATGGTCTTTGGCAACCCGCTCCGCCCCGGCAAAAAGAGCCTTACAATCCTCCTGGTTAGTGATATCTGCCACTGGACCGCGGGGTGCATAGAAAATACACCGGTTCAGCCCCGGCAGGGGTAGTCGCCTTTTCAAAATAAGCAGGGCCGCTTTTATTTGACCGTCTTGCTCGAGGACCAGGGGGAGCGCTTGCCAACCCATACCCCGCTTGACCTCCCCCCATTCCCAGGTCTGCAGAAAATGTCCCTTGGAATGGGCCCCCACAAAACTATTGTAGCGATCTTTTTCTTTTATATCGATAATTCTGGTCGTATACACAATAAACGCTCCCTTAGCCTCTTAACTCATGTTGCAAATGGCAACTATAGCTAGGTTTATCTACGGCTAAGCCTATTATACTGCCAATTTGCAAAAAAGCGAGCCACCGGGCTCGCTCGGGCACTTATTTTATCGCCGCTTCAATTAATCCCAGGAACAGGGGGTGCGGGCGGTTAGGTCGCGATTTGAATTCCGGGTGGAATTGACAGCCCACAAACCAGGGCAGAGTTGGTATCTCGATGATCTCCACCAGGCTCTGATCAGGAGAAAGGCCACTGATTTTCATCCCTTGTTTATCCAGCTCCGGGCGGTAAAGGTTGTTAATTTCATAACGATGACGATGCCGTTCTTTAACTGATTTCTGATTGTAGGCTTTTTGAACCTTGGTTCCGGCCACCAGATCACATGGGTAGACCCCCAGCCGCATAGTGCCGCCTTTATTGGCGATATTCTCCT
>CAZYJA010000080.1:5327-10083 GCA_964647245.1 uncultured Syntrophomonas sp.
AAGTGTACTACCGGATAAGGGGTGTTTACATCAAATTCGGAACTATTGGCGCCAGCTAATCCGCATTCGCTGCGGGCAAATTCGATAACTGCACACTGCATCCCCAGGCATATACCTAAGAAGGGAATTTTGTTGCGGCGGGCATAGCCAGCGGTGGCTATCTTGCCCTCAATGCCTCGCTCCCCGAATCCACCGGGCACCAAAATAGCATCAACTCCAGCTAACAGTCGATCCGGCCCTTCGGTCTCGACATGTTCAGCATTAATCCATCTTATGTCTACATCACAATTAAATTGGAAACCAGCATGGCGCAAGGATTCCACTATACTCAGATATGCATCCTGCAAGGCCACGTATTTACCTACCAGGCCTACAGTTACCTTTTTATCCAGTTTGCGCACCCGCTTAACCATGTCTTCCCATTCGGTCAGATCAGCTGCCTGGCAGGTCAGTCCCAGCCGCTTAATAACCTCCCGGTCGAGTCCTTCTTGGGCCAGCATCAATGGCACTTCATAAATAGAATCAGCATCTTTTAACTGGATGACGGCTTCCCGCTCAACATCACAAAAGAGCGCCAGCTTGGCCTTAATATCTTCAGACAAAGCCTTTACGGTTCGGCAGACCAGAATATCCGGCTGGATTCCGATGCTGCGCAGTTCTTTTACGCTGTGCTGGCTGGGTTTGGTCTTCAATTCTCCGGCGGCTTTTATGAATGGAATCAGGGTGACGTGAATATACATTACCCGGTCTTTGCCCAGATCAAATTTGAGTTGGCGAATGGCTTCCAGGAAGGGCAGGGATTCTATATCCCCTACAGTACCACCTATTTCGGTAATTACTACATCCGGTTTGGCATCGCTATTGATTTTTTCTATTTTCAATACCCGTTCTTTTATCTCATTGGTAATATGGGGAATAACCTGTACCGTTTGCCCCAGGTAATCGCCCCGCCTCTCTTTATCTATAACGGACTGATATATTCGCCCGGTAGTAACATTCGCGTATCGGCTAAGATTTTCATCCACAAATCTCTCATAATGGCCTACGTCCAAATCGGTCTCGGCGCCATCCTCGGTTACGTATACTTCGCCGTGCTGGTAAGGACTCATAGTACCGGGATCCACATTGATATAGGGATCAAATTTCTGCAATGACACCTTGAGGCCTCTGCTCTTTAGAAGCCTGCCCAGTGAAGCAGCGGTAATTCCTTTACCCAGCGAAGAAACAACGCCGCCCGTAATAAAGATATACTTCGTCACTTAAATTAGTCCTCTCTTTCCCGAATCAAATAATCCCAACGTATTGAATTTTACCCTTCTTTTACTGAGACGGTCAACCCCAATGACTGTCAAAAATATGCCGATTCTGGCACAAAATTGGCTAAAAAAGCTGCGCATACCAGTCATCGCCCTTGGCTCCGAGTGGTCCTTACAGATAGTCCAGAACCACAATCTTCATCTCCTGATTAAGATCACTGGCCTTAATATCCAGCGAGGGCTTCTTAATAATCCGATCATAACCAGCGGTGAATTCTTCCAGCGGCGCCAATTTAAAGGAAAGATGGGGGGTCCCAAAGTGCATAGGAATGACTACCCTCGGTTGCAGCAGGCTTACTATCTGAGCCGCCTCGCCGGCATCGATAGTATATCTGCCCCCTACGGGCAATAGCAATATATCCACCTTGCCAATTGCTTGTACTTGCGCGGCAGATAATATTTCTCCCAAATCACCCAGGTGTACCAGATCAATACCCTCGGCCGCTATTTTAAAGATAGTATTCGGCCCCCGTTCTCGACCCTGATGCATGTCATGAAAGGATTTAATTCCGGTAATTATAATCCCTTCCACCACTACCGTTCCGGAGTTCCGAATAATACGGGGCTCACCGGCTATCGTGGCCACCGCATTATGGTCTCCATGATCATGGCTTACGGTTATTATATCTGCCGTCACCGGATTCAAGGGGTAACCGTAAGTTTCATTGAAGGGGTCGGTAATTATGGTCTTGGAATCTGTTTCTATAATGAAAGAAGCATGTCCCCGCCATTTTATCTTCATGCTTAAAACTCCCGGTAAATCTTATTAGCATCAAAATACCAATAACCAGCCCCCTGATAAACCAACCGATTGTCGAGATTAATTCGGGTATAAATAGATGTCAGGGTGGTAACATCTGATTGCTTGCCCATTTTCAGAGCAATTTCGTTCACTAATTCATCATAGAAGACTGGTTCCTGCCTCTGCGATAGAATCTCCATGGCCCAATCCGCTTCACTTTTTTTTCGCTGTTGCATTTAATTCCCTCCTACATTTGATCCGGTGCCGATATACCAAGAATACCCAGGGCATTCTTAATGGTGACCAGGGTAGTTGCCATAAGTATCAATCTTGCATCCTGCAAAGCTTTATTTTCATTCAGCACCCGCTGATGGTTATAGAAGCTATGTAAAAGCCCGGCCAAATCCAAAACATAATGAGCTATTCGATGGGGTGCCATCATCCTGGCGCTGACTGCAATTTCTTCGGGGAAGTCAGCTATTTTCCGCAAAATTTGCAGTTCCTCGGGCCCCAATACGGAAAAGTCAACTTCGCCCGGGCATTTAACTTCAACTCCAGCGGCCTTGGCCTGCCGGAAAATACTTTGAATCCGAGCGTGGGCATATTGTACATAATATACCGGATTCTTCTGACTTTTTTCTTTAGCTAGATCCAGATCAAAATCCATCTGGCTGTCTGGGCTGTGCATGACAAAGAAAAAACGGGCCGCATCTTTGCCTATCTCTTCAACCAGTTCATCCAAGGAGACCGTAGTTCCAGTTCGTTTGGACATACGAACGATAACTCCACCCCGATATAAGCGCACCAGCTGCATCAACAGTATGTCCAGTCGGTTCGCATCGTAACCTAAAGCTTGTATGGCACCCTTCATCCGCCCTACATGACCATGGTGGTCAGCTCCCCAAACATTGATAACCCGATCAAAACCGCGTTCGAATTTATTAAGGTGATAGGCAATATCTGATGCAAAATAGGTCGGCATGCCGTTAGCTCGAATAACTACCTCATCCTTTTCGTCCCCAAAAAGAGTCGATTTAAACCATAAGGCACCTTCTCCTTCGTAAATATAACCTAGGTCCTTAAGGGTTGCTATGATCTTATTAACCTGGCCTGATTCATGCAAGGTTTTTTCACTAAACCAAACATCGTAATTTATGCCAAAGTTGCTCAAAGTCTTCTTTATGTACTGTATTTTTTCCTGCAGGGCAAAATCAACTACGAACTTTTGCAATTCCTCGGAACTCATACTCAGCAGAGAATCTTTATATTGCTTGATAATGTTCTTAACAGTGTCCACCACATCTTGTCCGGCATACCCATTCTCGGGGAATTCAATCTTGGTCCCCATTAATTGCAGGTACCGGGCTTCCAGCGACTGAGCGAATATATCAATCTGGTTGCCTGCATCGTTGATATAAAATTCCCTCTCCACCTCATAACCTGCATAGGTTAGGGCATTGGCCAACGTGTCACCTATAGCTCCGCCCCGGGCATTTCCCATGTGCAAATTACCGGTAGGGTTGGCGCTCACAAATTCTATCTGTACCTTCTGGTTTTGTTTAGGGCTCTCACCATATTTATCGCCCATTTCCAGAACCAAGGCCGGCAGGCTGTAAAGCCAGCTGGGGTTGATAGTAAAGTTAATAAAGCCCGCTCCGGCTATCTCAATTTTTACCAACTCCGGCATCTGGGTCCGATCTATCTCTGCGCAAATAATCTCCGCAATCTTGCGGGGGGCCATGCGGGCTGTCCGGGCCATCAACATGGCCACGTTGCTGGCAAAATCACCATGTCCCTCATTTTTCGGCACTTCTATTACAAAATCAGGCAAGGTGTCAAAAGCAATCCTGCCTTTGGCTCTGGATTGCTCCAGGGCCCTTACGATTATTTTTCTTAAATCCTCCCGAAAATTCTGAATAGGATTCAATTTTCAACCTCCTTAAGCTGTGTGATGTTTGGCATTGCAGCAGGAACCTTAATATACCAACTCAGGCCGGGCCTGGCTACCAGTCATTTATTATTAATAATTAGTGACATTGAAGACGAGCTGCCGAATCGTTCATGCACTATAAATAATAGCCGTAGCGTACAGCACGGCTATAAATAGACCATAACTTTGTCCTAAGCCCTTGCAAAAAGCCCCACCCGTAAGTGGTTAGATAATAATCGGAGACCCATAGACCAAGCCCGCAATTATTCCATCCTTTCATATTATACAGGTTAAAACTTCAATTGGCTAAGTATTTGCATCGCTAATTCGGAATAGTTTAATTACAGAATGTCATATTTGGATAACTTCTCGTAAAAAGCTGACCGACTTATCTTGAGCATTCTGGCTGCCGCACTGCGATTGCCTTTCGTCTTCCTTAAGGCATCCAATATGATCTCTTTATTAACATCATTGATTGCCATTTGATAGGAGGTTTGTTCTTCAACTGACTTTTCTGCATGCAGAATGTGGGCGGGCAGATGCTCCTCATCTATTTCCCCTTCCCAAACATAATTCGCCGCCCTTTCAATCGCGTTCTCCAATTCTCTAATATTCCCTGGCCAGCGATATAGTTGCAGGGCTTCCTTAGCCCGCTTGCTCATGCCAGTTACGGAAGTACCCAGTATATCATTGTACTTCTCAATAAAAGTCTCGGCCAGAGTTAGTATGTCTTCGGCGCGAACTCTAAGCGGCGGCAGGTATAACTCA
>CAZYJA010000081.1:0-8466 GCA_964647245.1 uncultured Syntrophomonas sp.
TATAGCCCCTAATTCGGCCTCCCGCTCTGAAAAGTCCAAAGTGTTTAGGATCTCGTAACTGAGAGTCGAAATCAACTCGGCGTGATGCAGATTATGTTCCAGTGCACCCATGTTGCCAATGTAGGCATTGCCCCTCTTAAGATAATCAATCACTATCGGGTTTTCTTTAACCATTGCTAGAGTTATAGCCATAAATGATTCCACCTTATTTTTATTCTAGACTTTTCCAAAGATCCCGGGATTCGTGATATGCTCTGGTATTGGCGGGCAGAGCCTCGATGATCCGTTTAGCCTCATCCTTATTGCCAGCCTCAATTAGTTGTCGGGCTGTTTCCAACTGCAGGTAGGCTTCTTTTTCAAGTTGCGCCTCCTGGATCTTTTCCTCCATTTGCGCAGCCTTACCCAGCTTCTCCAAACCCGCGTATTTTTCTATGGCCGCATCATAATGACCTTCGGCGACCAGAGTAGCTCCGCTGCTTATTATCTCCCGCACCTGAACCCGCTCCGGCAGATGTATGAGATAATAACCATATAAAACCAGTACTCCCAAGAGACCTAGGGCACCTGCATTCCAGACCAGTGAATAGCGAGGCCTTTTCACCATTAAGCCCATAAGTAAAACAAAAGGCATACCCAGCATAAAGGTTAGCTTTAGAAACTCTCGGGTTGGTACAAAGTACAACATAATTCCTATAACTATTATCAGCAATAATCTTAAATAAGGCTTAACGTTGTTGCTCATACTTTGCCTCCGTTTTCAGACAGGGAGAGGGGGGAACAGGGGGACGGTTCTGTTGTTTCCTGCCCTGGGCCTTAAGAGGAAACAACAGAACCGTCCCCCTGTTCCCCCCTCTCCCTGGGTTTTCTTATAACAATGCTCGGCGGCCTATATCATGACGGAAATGCCTACCTTCAAAACTGACTTTGGTAACTTCCTGGTATACCTTCTGGATCGCATCCGCTATGGAACTGCCCCGGGATACAACCGCCAGTACCCGTCCTCCATCAGTTACCAGCTGACCCTCTTTAAGGGCGGTTCCGGCATGAAAAACTATAGTCTCGGCGGCCAGTTTATCCAGGCCAGTAATTATTTTCCCTTTTTCATAACTGGCCGGATATCCTCCGGATGCCAGCACCACCGCCACGCACGCTCCGGTATTGATTTCGACCTGCTGATCTTTTAAATTACCCGCAGCTGATGCCTCCAGAATCGGAAGCAGATCTTCTTTTATCATGGGCATCAATACCTGGGTTTCCGGGTCACCAAAACGAGCGTTGTATTCCAAGACTTTAGGGCCCTCGGCCGTGATCATTAAACCCGCATAAAGCACTCCCTGGTAAGGGCAGCCTTCTTGCTGCATGGCCGCTATGGTTGGCTTAATAACCTCCGCAATAATCTGTTGATGTAGTTCTTCCGTATAGAGGGGCGGATTAGTGTAAGCTCCCATTCCGCCTGTATTAGGACCTTGATCATTATCAAAAATTCGCTTGTGATCCTGAGCCGACAATAAAGATACAAAATCCTGTCCGTCACTTATGGCAAAAAAGCTTAGTTCCTCGCCCACCAGGCATTCTTCAATAACCACCCGGTCACCGGCATCACCAAAGCTCTTATCCTGCATGATGCTCTGAATGGCTTCATCAGCTTCCGCCTGGTTGAGGGCTATCACTACCCCTTTACCGGCCGCCAGTCCATCGGCTTTGATAACCACCGCTTTACCAGCTTGGATGTAAGTTTGCGCACAAGCTTGCGCAGCAATGACATCATCAAAGACCTCATAGGCAGCAGTAGGAATGCCATATTTCTTAAATAAGTTTTTCGAGAAGACTTTACTTCCCTCCAGGCGAGCTGCCGCCGCAGTTGGACCGAATATTAACATTCCTGCCTGGCGGAACTGATCCACTATCCCTCGTACCAGCGGAGCTTCCGGCCCCACGACAGTAAGACTGACATCTGCTCGGCGGGCAAATTCCAGCAAGGCCTTTATATCTGTAGCCTCGATATCAATGCACTCGGCTAGAGCTCCCATCCCAGGGTTACCCGGTGCCACGTAAATTTTCTCGATTTGAGGACTCTGGGCCAGCTTCCAGACCAGGGCATGTTCGCGTCCCCCCTGCCCAATAACCAGTATCTTCTTCCCCACCATATCCTACCTCCGACCAGATATTTTTAATGCTTGAAATGACGTATCCCGGTAAATACCATAGCGATGCCATGGTAGTCGCACTCTTCAATGCTTTCCTGATCATGAATGGAGCCGCCCGGTTGAATAATCGCCCGGATACCTGCTCTAGCAGCTAGTTCCACTGTATCCTTGAAAGGGAAGAAGGCATCTGACGCCATAACTGCTCCCTTACATCTTTCCGCGTCTTTTAAGGCAATGGCTGCTGATCCAACTCGATTCATCTGTCCGGCTCCTACACCTATAGTCATACCATTCTTAGCAACCACAATGGCGTTGGATTTAACATGTTTGACTACCTTCCAGGCCATTAAGAGTTCCTTAAGCTCTGCCGCGCTGGGCTCGCTTTGGGTAACTACCTTTAAGCTATTGACATCTAATTCTCCCTGGTCACTCTCCTGGACTACAAACCCGGCATCAACGGTCCGAATTTGTAAATCATTGGCATTTACCAGGGGAAGTTCCAAAACCCGCAGATTTTTTCTTCCCTGCAGGCACTCCAAGGCATCATTATCATAGGCCGGGGCGATGATACATTCCATAAAAGGCTCAACCGCTTTGCGGGCGGTAGCTAAATCCACCTGACGATTAAAGGCGATAATTCCTCCAAAAGCCGATAGCGGATCACCGGCAAAGGCATTGTCAAATGCTTCATCCAAAGTCTTTCCGATTGCTGTTCCACAAGGATTGGTATGTTTGACTATAACGCAGGCTATATCTTCAAATTCTTTAACCAGGGACCATGCGGCCTGGGTGTCGATGATATTATTATAGGATAATTCTTTGCCGTTTAATACTTTCGCATCGGCCAAACCCATACCTGGACTCATGCTGCGATAAAAACAGGCTTTCTGATGAGGGTTTTCTCCATAGCGCAGTTCATATACTTTTTCGCCAGCTACCACCATGTTGTCCATGAAAGTTTCACCGGCAATTCCGGCCAGATAAGCTGAAATCATGGCATCATAAGCTGCAGTATGGGTAAATGCCTCCAGAGCCAGTTTAAATCTCATCTCTTTGCTCAAGTCACCCTCGCTCTCTAGTTCCTTAAGGACCGAACCATAGAACTCCGGTTTTACTATAATTATGACATCTTGATGGTTCTTGGCTGCCGACCTTACCATGGTAGGGCCGCCGATATCAATATTTTCAATGGCTTCTTCCAGTAGAACATTCTGCTTGCTAACCGTCTCCCGGAAAGGATATAGATTCACAACCACTATGTCGATAGGTTGAATCTGGTTTTCCTCAATTTGACGCAGGTGGTCAGGAATGCGGCGCGCTAAAATCCCGCCATGAATTTTCGGATGCAGGGTTTTTACCCGCCCGTCCAGAATCTCCGGGAAACCGGTTATATCTGCAACCTGGCGGACACTTACCCCAGCCTTCTGCAGGGTGGAGTAGGTCCCTCCGGTGGATATTATTTCATAGCCCAGTTTTTCCAGCCCCTGGGCAAATTCAACTATTCCCTCTTTGTTGGATACACTAATAAGCGCTCTCTTCATTGCTACTTCATCCTCCTAATTTATATGAACGGTCCTATCCTTTATATAAACTCGACCCTCCGCTAAGAGCTGTAAAGCCTGACAATAGCTTTGGTGTTCTTCCACTAAAATTCGGGCCGAAAGACTTTCTTCGGTATCATCAGGATACACTGGAACCACTCTCTGCGTGATTATCGGCCCGGTATCCATTCCCTCATCCACAAAATGAACTGTACAGCCACTAAATTTTACTCCATAATTCAAGGCTTGCTGCTGAGCATGCAGCCCGGTAAAAGACGGCAGAAGAGCGGGGTGAATGTTTACGATTCTCATCTTATAGGCATCCAGAAGAACCTTTCCCACCAGCCTCATGTAACCAGCCAGAACTACGATATCAATATCCTTGGCAACTAACTCGGCTACAATTTGCGCTTCATACTCTTCCCGATTCTGATAGCTACGGGGATCAATAAAATGCGTAGGTATGCCTGAATCAGAAGCTTTTTGCAACGCCGGTGCTTTTTCTTTATCACTGATAAGCAAGCATATTTCAGCATTTAACCTTCCCTTTTGGATCGCTTCCTTAATGGCCAGGAAGTTGCTTCCCCGCCCCGATGCCAGGACGGCTAATTTAAGTACCTTGGGTTCCATCACTCTTATCATTTAACAATGACCCTCGGTTCCCTGACGCTAACCTCGCCTATAACTATACACTTTTCTCCTTTAGCACGCAAGCACTTTAAAGCTTTATCGAAGTGATGCGGAGGTATTACCAGCACATACCCGATTCCCATGTTGAAAGTTCGGTACATTTCCAGCTGCCCGACGTTGCCCAATCGGGCAATCAACTTAAATATCGGCGGAGTTTCCAGTAAATTGGTATCGATTACAGCTCCCATTCCTGCCGGCATAACTCTTTGCAAGTTTTCTGCCAGACCCCCGCCAGTTATGTGGGCCATACCATGAACTTCCACTTCGTCCAACAAAGACAATACTGATTTTACATAAATGTGAGTAGGAATGATCAACTCTTCCCCTAAGGTATGACCAAGTTCTTCTACCTGTTGATCCAACCTTAACTCAGCTTTTTCCAGCAGCACTTTACGCACCAGGGAAAAACCATTAGAGTGAACTCCGGAAGAAGCGAGACCTACCAGTACATCACCATCTTGAATAGTCGCCCCATTAATAAGGCGCGAACGTTCAACAACTCCTACCGCGAAACCCGCCAGGTCATATTCATCTTCTTTATAAAAACCGGGCATTTCTGCGGTTTCTCCCCCGATGAGGGCACAGCCCGCCTGTAAGCAGCCCTCACTTACGCCCTTAACCAATTTTTCCACCATTTCCGGCTGAAGCTTGCCGAGGGCTATATAATCCAGGAAAAACAGCGGCTCAGCTCCGTGGGCCAGTATATCATTAACACACATAGCAACCAGGTCGATTCCGACTGTGTCATGTACTCCCATCATCTGAGCAATTTTCAACTTGGTACCTACCCCGTCAGTGCCAGATACCAAGACTGGTTCCTGGTATTTTCCAGAATTAAGGGCAAAAAGGCCCCCAAAGGAGCCAATCCCCGATAATACCTCGGATCTGCTCGTTCGGTCAGTCCACTTTTTAATTAAATCCACGGACTGATTGGCAGCGTCAATATCGACGCCCGCTGCTTTATAACTTAATCCATCCTTATCCATAATTACTCAACACTCTCCTCACCGGCTGCATAGTCACCGCAGAAACAGGCGGCACAAAATATGCCCGGATCGCTTTTCATGGCGGCAAACATCCCGTCCATTCCCACATAATGAAGACTATCCGCACCTATAAATTGATTGATCTGATTAATGTCCATGGTGCTGGCTATAAGCTCTTCCCTCCGAGAGGTATCTATACCGTAATAACAGGGGTATTGGGTTGGGGGTGAAGCAATAACCACATGTACTTCTAGTGCCCCGGCCTTACGCAGCATCTGCACGATTTTCTTGCTGGTGGTACCCCTGACTATGGAATCATCAATCATGATAACCCGCTTGCCAGCTACCACCTCTCCAACCGCATTGAGCTTCAACCTTACTCCCAATTCCCGCATCTGCTGGGTAGGTTGAATGAAGGTTCGGCCCACATAACGATTTTTCATCAATCCTTCCTCAAATGGTAGGCCCGATTCTTCCGCATACCCCAGAGCGGCAGCGGTACCGGAGTCGGGTACGGATATAACAATATCAGCATCAATTTTGTTTTCCCGGGCTAGCTGCTTGCCCAGTTCCCGCCGGACCCGGTTTACATTCAAGCCATCCAGAGTGCTGTCCGGACGCGCAAAGTAGATATATTCAAATATGCAATGGGCTTTACGGGGCGATTTGATCACCTGCTGCGACCGCAGTCCATTCTTATCAATAACTACTATTTCTCCCGGATTAACATCACGAATCAACTCAGCTCCTACCGTATCCAAGGCGGCTGATTCGGAGGCTAAAATATAATCTCCGTTTAAGCTGCCAATACATAAGGGGCGAATTCCCATTTGATCTCGCACGCCAACCAGTCGATCTTCGGTCATAATCAACAGTGCAAACGCACCTTTTATGTCAATCATACATTTGGCCAGCGCGTCTTCCATGGTATCCTGGGAATAACGAGCCAGCAGGTTGGCCACCACTTCCGTATCCGTCGTGGTCTGGAAAACTGAACCGTAGGTCTCCAGTCTTTTCTTCAACTCTACGGTGTTTACCAGGTTGCCGTTATGAGCCAGGGCTACCATCCCTTTTAGATAATGGAATACCAGGGGTTGAGCGTTCACCAAGGCACTGCCTCCGGTGGTGGAATAGCGAACATGGCCAATGGCTATATTGCCTTCCAATCTATCAATATTATGTGACTTCACCACATCAGCAACCAATCCCATACCTTTGTGCAAATCGATTTTATGCCCGTTGGAAACGGCTATGCCCGCACTTTCCTGTCCGCGGTGCTGCAAGGCATATAGCCCATAAAATGCCGTCCGGGCGGCATCGGTGGCACTCCCGGGAGTGTTCATAAAAATTCCGAACACTCCACATTCGTCGTGGAATTTATCATCGTCTATTTCATAAAACAATTTATAGCCTCCCCCCAGATTTGCGCAGCTCGCGGTACAGACAATCTGATTATTTGCTGGCCACTGTTATCATAAACCACGTTATCTCCGCCTACGGCACCGACAACTCTCATTTCAACTCCGTATTCAACCACTACTTGAACCAGGCGGTCCAAATTATCTCGTTGGAGGCTGGCCACTACTCGTCCCGGAGCTTCCGAGAATAAAATTCCATCCACCCGTGAGCCGTCGGAATTAACTTTAATTTCACAGCCTATATTGCCTTTAATAGCACATTCCACGGTAGTAACTGCCAGTCCGCCTTCCGAAATATCGTGACATGACTGCAGAAGATCTTCCTTTATAAGAGCCTGCAGAAGCTCTATCAACTTCTTCTGCTCCTCCAGATTTACTTCTGGGACTGCGCCCGTTTCCAGGCTGTGGCAAACACTCAGGTATTCGGACCCGCCTAGCTCATCCCGGAACCTGCCTAAAAGAACAATCAGATCTCCCTCATTTTTGAAAGCCATATCGCAGCGCCGATCTACATCCTTTAATAAACCTACCATACCTACCACCGGAGTAGGATATATAGCCCCCTGAGCCGTCTCGTTATAGAGACTCACATTACCGCTTACCACCGGGGTATTCAAACACCGGGCAGCCTCGCTCATACCGGCAATCGCATTCTTCATCTGCCAGTATATGTTGGGCTTTTCAGGGTTGCCGAAATTCAAACAGTTAGTCAAAGCCAACGGTTTGGCGCCTACACAGGCCAGGTTAAGAGCCGCCTCGCAGACGGCTGTCATCCCTCCCTGATAAGGATCCAGGTAAACCAAGCGACTGTTGCAATCGGTAACCAGAGCTACCCCCTTGCGGGTTCCTTTTATGCGTAACACTGCTGCATCCCCGTCTCCGGGAACGAGAGCAGTATTGGTCATTACTTGGTAATCATACTGAGAGAATATCCATTTCTTGCTGGCGATATTAGGCGAAGCCAGAAGTTGCTCCAAGGCTTCCTGAGGGTTGACTTCCACAATTGAGACCAAGTCATATGATTTGCAGCGTTGGTAATATTCCGGCTCTTCGGCTACCCGTACATATACGGGACAACCTTCAGTAAGCTGCATTACCGGCACTTCACCCATCACCTGATCACCTTCCATAACCCGAAAAGCACCGCCTTCAGTCACAGTGCCTATGGTTACGGCATCCAGGCCCCACTTGTCAAAGATTTCTTTAATCCTTCCCACCGTACCTGGGCGGGGAACAATCAACATTCTTTCCTGCGACTCGGACAGCATGACTTCATAAGCGCTCATATTGGTCTCCCGCCGCGGCACCTTGAGTACATCAATGTCTACACCCCGACCGCTCTTACTAACCGTTTCAGCGACGGAACTGGTCAAGCCAGCCGCCCCCAGATCCTGCATTCCCGCTACCAAATCTTCTTTGATCAATTCCAGGCAGGCTTCAATCAGCAGTTTCTCCATAAAAGGATCCCCCACTTGTACCGAAGAACGCTTTTCGGTCGACTTTTGGGAAAGCTCTTCCGAAGCGAAGGTAGCCCCGTGAATACCATCACGCCCAGTTTTAGCCCCCACGATCATGATGGCACTGCCCACTTCACCGGGAACTGCCAGGGCAATCTCATCCGTTTTAACCAATCCCACGCACATCGCATTTACCAGGGGATTACCCTGATAAGCCTGGTTAAAAT
>CAZYJA010000081.1:8476-9987 GCA_964647245.1 uncultured Syntrophomonas sp.
CCCCACCTACCGTAGGAATACCCAAACAGTTGCCGTAGTCGCCAATCCCGGCCACTACCCCTGACAATAGTTCTCTGACCCGAGCATCATGCGGATCCCCGAAACGCAGCGAATTTAGGTTAGCGATGGGCCTGGCTCCCATGGTAAATATATCACGCACAATGCCGCCTACACCGGTAGCTGCTCCTTGATAAGGTTCGATAGCCGAAGGATGGTTATGACTCTCAATTTTAAATACCAGAGCTTGCCCGTCACCAATATCTACTACCCCGGCATTTTCGCCGGGTCCCTGAATAACCTGGGGCCCCTCGGTAGGAAAAGTTCTTAATAGCGGCCGCGAATTCTTGTAGCCGCAATGTTCGGACCACATAACGGAAAAGATTCCAGTCTCCAGATAATTGGGTTCCCGACCCATAATTGCTTTGATTTTATCGTATTCCTCATCGGTGAGGCCCATATCTCTATAGGTTAGTTCGGCCATTAACAATTCACCTCCTGCCAGGACTTAAGCATGGAAGCAAAAATCTTATATCCATCCGTGCTGCCCAGGATCTGTTCCGAACACCTTTCCGGATGGGGCATCATTCCCAGAACATTGCCCTGTTTATTAGTAATTCCGGCAATATTAGCCACTGAACCATTGGGATTAAATGCAACATCTTCCTCGCCAGTGGAACTGCAATAGGTAAATATAATTCTCTGCTCTCTTTGCAACTCCAGCAAGGTATCGGTATCACAGAAGTAATTGCCCTCTCCGTGAGCGATGGGTATACTTATAGTCTCATCTGGTTTAAACATGCTGGTAAACGGAGTATCGGTTCGTTTTACCTTTAGACAGACCTTATCACAAATAAACTTAAGGCTGCGGTTTCTGAGCATAGCTCCGGGCAGTAATCCTGCCTCCAACAGAATCTGAAAACCATTACAAATTCCAATAATTAACCCACCCTGATGGGCAAAGTCCATAACTGCAGGCATAATGGGTGAGAAACGGGCTATGGCACCAGTTCGCAGATAATCACCGTAAGAAAAGCCCCCCGGCAGAATTAGGGCATCATAACCTTCAACCGATGTCTCCTTGTGCCATACATAGTCAACTTCCTGGCCCAAGACCTCTTTGATTACATGATAGCAGTCGGCATCACAGTTTGATCCCGGAAAAACAACCACCGCAAATTTCATAGCTACTCTACCTCCAGCATCTCTACCCGATAATTTTCTATAACTGGGTTGGCCAGAAGTTTATCACTCATTTCCTGCAATTCAGCCTTGGCGGTCTCGGGGTTCTTAGCTTCTAACCATACTTCTATAAACTTACCGATTCTAACCTCGTTGACCCCAGTGTAGTTAAGTACATGCAAAGAATTCTTAACCGCGCTCCCTTGAGGATCCAGTACTCCTTCTTTTAAAGTGACATAAACGTTAGCCTTATACACCGCAATACCTCCTAATGGTAACAAGGGGACGGCAGACCGTGTGAGAATTTCCCGCAAATAAACAACAATTAACAC
>CAZYJA010000082.1:0-2494 GCA_964647245.1 uncultured Syntrophomonas sp.
TCAAGCTCGGTGGGGATGTTGTAACCCCTCCTTCCACTTCGGGGCATATTGGCTCCAGTGACCGCTACCATATAAAAACACCGCCCATAGTCTCACTAAGGCGGTGTCTTGTGTTATGTGATAGCCTATATTTTATTTTTGGTTTTCCCTTATCCCGTATAGATAAGGTTTTTACAGTTTCCTAACACATGTGGTACATATAATAAATGGGTTCACCTACCCCCTTACGATCAACCCCGCAAAGGCTCTTAGGGCTATAGATTGTCCCCTTATGCCTGGTCTGTATAGTACTTTTCAATAAGCTCGGCAAGACTACTTGCTACAAGCGTGCGGCTGTTATCCTCGTGCTCCCAGCGTACTATTCCATTTGCAGCAATCACGCCATTGGCGATAATATAGGAATACTGATCGCCGCAGCCGTTACCGCCAATAAACAGTAATTCGTTCAATCCTTCGTAGTACTCGCCTAAAGCTCTGCGTGTCATAATCGTGTTTTCTACAATTTGCTGAACCGAATAAAGAAGATAACTGTCCCCGTTCAGTTCAAGCAGCAGTTCTTTCAACTCTATCGGAAAAGGCACACCTAGTTCTTTTTCTGCCACTGCGATTTCCTTTTCGTTTGAGGGTTCGTTTATTCTTATATATGGATTTGTACTTTTATATTTTACAATCTGTTTAGTCCACATATAAATATCACCCTCTATATTCTTAACTCATTGCTGGTAATTACGAATTGTCATTTAGTCCAGTGATATTCAATTTTGTCTGCTACTTGTTGAGCGGTTGTTTCATCAAATAATTTGCTCAATAAGTATAGACCCACATCAATGCCAGAAGAAACTCCTGCTCCTGTTATGATTTTTCCATCTTGTACTATTTTCGATTTCTTAACAATTGTCCCCATATCATAAAGTTCGTCAAAAGCAGTATGGTAAGTAGTGGCTGATTTATCTTTCAAAAGCCCTGTAGAAGCAATTATCAATGCACCGGTACATACCGAAGCTAGATATTTTAAATCAGTATATCTATTTTTTATAAAATTAAGAATTTTCATATTTTCCATAGCCAATTTTCTTCCTTGCCCACCGGGGACTATTAATACGTCCAATTGGGGACAATTATCAATAGTATAATCTACAAAAAAGCGCAGCCCGTTATAACCGCGAATTATTGGTTCTTCATCACTTACCAGCCAAACATTGGTGCTTTCCGGCTTTATTTTATTAACATATGATAAGACTTCAAAAGGTCCAATAAAGTCTAATTCTTCAACCTTTTCAAAAACTAATATTCCAATATTAATCAACGCATCCACTCTCCTATGAACGTCGTTTTTCATCATCTCTTACACAAATTCCCCCAAATTTTCATATGCGGGAACAATGGGTAACATACCTGGTTAATCTTGAGTCAGGTGGTGGCACTCAATCCTATTCAAATACATGCATGGGGAGGATAAAATGATCCTGTATTTATTCGTTGGTCATATTCAGTTTTTCAGCTGCGTAGAAAACCAAACTAAGCACCATTGCGACTATACTTGCGAGTGCCATGCCTTTGAGACTGTAATCATTAATGTAAACTGCAACGCCCGAAAGTCCTGTAATAAGCACGACTGATGTTAGAGTAAGATTTACGGGTTTTGAATAGTCAACCTGTGCTTCAACCAGGAGTCTTATACCTGAAGCTGCAATCAAGCCGTAGAGCAGGAAGCTGACGCCGCCTATAACTGCCCATGGGATTGAGTTGATGATATATGCGACCGGCGCAATGAATGCGATGATTGCAGAAATCGCAGCGGCTCCGCCAATAACCCATACGCTGTAAACTCTGGTAATAGCCAAAACGCCGATGTTCTCACCATAAGTAGTGGTCGGTACGGAGCCGACCAGACCGGAAAGCATCGTGGAAAAGCCATCTGCAAACAGGGTGAGGTGCAAACCTGGATTTTTGATGAGATCGCGTTCAACTATTTTACTGGTGACAAGCTGATGGCCGATATGCTCAGAAATGACCACGATTGCCGCCGGAAGTATCATAATAATTGCATTCCACTGGAACACAGGATAGGTAAAATGCGGAATGATAAGTATATCAGAAAGACTGTGTATACCCGCGAACTGCGAGAAATCACACAGCTTTTTCGCACCTTCACCAAGAACCCAGGTGAAGTCAATAAAGATTGCGGTAAAATAACCCACAACTATTGCGGTGAGAATCGGAATGACCGAAAAGAACTTCTTGAACATTACCGAACCAATGACAGCTGTACCGAGGGTCACTATAAACACGATTACATTTCTTAAATCAATGTTGCTGCCGATGACACCCGCGCCGCTTGCTGCGGTTCCGGCGAGTTCAAGACCGATAATTGCAATTACTGCGCCCATAGCAGCGGGCGGCATTACAATGTCAATCCATTTGGTACCGAACAGCTTGATAATTCCTGCCACCAGCATGAACACAATACCCACAATCACGAAGCCGCCGAGCG
>CAZYJA010000082.1:2504-9903 GCA_964647245.1 uncultured Syntrophomonas sp.
GTTACCTGAATTAAGGGGATCGCCGAGAATAACGAAGGTGGGCGCCAGAAATGCGAAGCTGGAGCCAAGGAATGCAGGTGCTTTGCCTTTGGTAATAAGAATGAATATAAGTGTACCAATACCATTCATCAACAGTACCACTGACGGGTCTACGTGGAACAAAATAGGAACGAGCACCGATGCGCCGAACATTGCGAAAAGATGTTGGAGGCTGAGCGCAATTCCCATGCCCAGTGGTGGACGCTCCTCAACTTGAATGATGTCTCTTGCCATTTTAATCCTCATTTCTCCGGCAACATAAAAATCAATAATAATTTCAGCCATTCTTTGCCGGTGAAAATGGCAGGTCCATCAGCGGACGGCTTACAGTATAAAGCTGGACTTGGTGAACTATCAACCTAAGCCCAACTTAATATCAATATATTTGTTTTTTTTAACAGCTGTTGACAGTTGTTCCCAAGGTATGTCCTATTTGGTACCGAAAATCCTGTCGCCGGCATCGCCGAGACCTGGGACTATGTACCCGAACTCGTTAAGGTGAGAATCCACCGTGCCGCAGTATACCTCAACATCCGGATGCGTTGCGGTGATTTTCTCAATGCCCTCCGGTGCCGCGATAATGCACATCAGCTTTATGCTTTTGGCACCGTAATCTTTTATAAACTGTATGGCCACCGCCGCGGAACCGCCCGTTGCAAGCATAGGGTCAAGTACGAACACGTCGCGCTGATCTATGTCCGGGGGCATCTTGCAATAGTATTTAACCGGCTGCAGCGTTTGCTCGTCACGATAAAGACCGATGTGCCCGACCTTTGCATTGGGAACAAGCGTCTTTACACCATCAACCATACCTAATCCAGCACGCAGTATCGGAATAATCGCCATTTTTTTGCCGCAAATAACTTCGGCTTTGGCAATGGCAAGAGGTGTTTCGATTTCGACGGTTTCAAGCGGCAGGTTACGCGTTGCCTCGAAACAAATCAGCATGGCAATTTCACTGACAAGCTCGTTGAAAATCTTGGTACCGGTGTTCTTGTCGCGTAAAAAAGAAATTTTGTGCTTAATAAGCGGATGCTGCATAATATGTACTTTTGAATTGTCCACAATTTCAAACCTCTTTTTTTAGGCAGTATACTTTATTCTAACCAAACTTACAATAATATAGATAAACTAGCCGAATTTATCTCATTAAGAACTATACTCTCAACGTGTACTGTCTAGAGGAACATAAACTTCTAGCTTATCCTGCCAATTCTCGATAAAACCATCTTAATATTACAAGATTCGCAGATGCACTTTATAATAAAAACAGGGTATTGATCTTAAGCTTACTTAAGATCAATACCCATGATCTATTTTTTACTTTATCTCCAAATCCTTGGTACATAGGGATCTTAGAGCTTCGTCAACAGTATCTCCAGGCTTATTTCGATTGGTCTTTGTTGTTAATTGCCGCCTGAGCGGCTGCCAGGCGAGCTATGGGAATTCTGTAAGGCGAACAACTTACATAGTCCAAGCCTATTAAATGGCAGAATTCTATCGAGCTAGGCTCGCCCCCATGTTCCCCACATATCCCCATAAGTATGCCGGGTTTGGTCGCCCGTGCCTTTTCGACGGCCATGTTCATCAGGAAACCTACCCCCTTGCGATCCAGTACCGCAAAAGGATTATCTTTCATAACCTTCTTCTCCAGATAAACGGGTATAAACTTGCTTTCTGCATCATCCCGGCTAAAGCCCAGGGTAGTTTGAGTTAAATCATTGGTTCCGAAGGAAAAGAATTCAGCCTGCTCGGCTATTTCGCCGGCCATTACACAAGCCCGGGGCAGTTCCAGCATGGTCCCCAGTACGAAATCCAATTCATGTCCACAGGCTTTCTTGACCTCTTCATAGAGAGCCAGGATATCAGCCCGAAGCAGAGAAAATTCCATTAAGTCCATAACTAAAGGAATCTCGATTTCAGTAAAAGTCTCTATTCCCTCGATCTTCAAGAGACACATCGCTTCGAAAATGGCCCGGACTTGCATGTTATATATTTCCGGATAGGTTATGCCCAACCGACATCCGCGGTGCCCCAACATGGGGTTGGCTTCCGCAAGTTTGCGTATCTTCTTTAACAGCTCTTCTTTTTCAAAAATATCATATTTGCTGGCATTATTATGTTTCATTTCGGCAATTTCCAGCATTAATGCTTCATGATCAGGCAGGAATTCATGTAATGGAGGATCCAGTAAACGGATCGTCACCGGGAATGGAGCCATGGCTTTTAATATGCCGTAGAAATCATCCCGTTGGAAGGGCAGGAGTTTGGCCAGGGCGGTTTCCCGATCAGCCAGATTTTCAGCCAATATCATTTCCTGCACGATGGGTAAGCGTTCTTGTGCCATAAACATATGCTCAGTACGACACAGACCAATACCTTCAGCCCCAAACTCTCGAGCCCGGACTGCATCTTCGGGGGTATCTGCATTGGCTCGCACCGCTAACCTCTTTATATCCTTGGCCCAATTAAGCAGGGTCTCGAATTCATCGGAAAGAGTGGGTTCTATCATGGCAACTTCACCCAGCATTACTTTACCAGTTGCGCCATCCAGGGTGATAATATCTCCTTCTTTTACTACGGTCCCGTTCACACTGAACATTTTGCCGGAAGAATCTATTTTAATGCTTTCGCAGCCACAAACACAGGGCTTGCCCATACCGCGAGCAACCACCGCCGCATGTGAAGTCATGCCTCCCCGGGCGGTAAGCACCCCTTGGGAATGTACAATTCCATGGATATCGTCAGGCGCAGTCTCATTACGTACCAGTACTACTTTCTCGCCGGCTTCGGCCATTTTCTCAGCCAGGTCAGACTCAAATACCACTTTGCCGCAGGCAGCCCCGGGCGAAGCCGGCAAGCCCTGCGCAATAGGCTCTAATTGCACGGAGTTATCGATCTGTCTATGTAAAAGCTGATCTATCTGCTCGGGGTCAACCCGCAGCAAGGCCTCTTCTCTCGTAATCAGTCCTTCGTTTACCATATCCACCGCTATTTTTACGGCGGCTTTGGCAGTCCGTTTACCGGTTCTGGTCTGCAACATATAAAGTTTGCTCTTTTCCACCGTAAACTCAATATCCTGCATGTCACGGTAATGCTTCTCCAAGTTATTACAGGTATCAACGAACTGTTGATACACCGATGGTAAACCTTCTTTTAATTGAGAAATTGGCAAAGGGGTTCTAATCCCGGCTACTACATCCTCGCCCTGAGCGTTTACCAGAAACTCTCCATACAACTCTTTGGATCCGGTGGAAGGACTACGAGTGAATGCTACCCCGGTTCCACAGTCTTCCCCCAGATTTCCAAAGGCCATGCATTGAATGTTGACCGCGGTCCCCAGATTGTCAGGTATTTTACTTATGCGCCGGTAAACTATAGCTCTCTGGTTATTCCAGGAACTAAATACGGCCTTGATAGCCATTATTAGCTGTTCTTTAACATCTTGGGGAAAGCTGAAGCCTTTCTCGTGCTTAACTACTCCCTTATATTCCTCAATAATTTCTTTAAGCTCCTGCGCTGGTATTTCATAATCAAAAATCAAGGCCAATTTGCGTTTATGTCTTTCCACTATTTCTTCAAAATTGGCATGTTCTATTTCCAGAACCACATCACTGAACATTTGAATAAAACGGCGATAGCAATCGTAGGCAAATCTTTCATCACCGGAGAGGGTAGCCAGTCCCTGTACCGATTCATCATTTAGGCCCAGGTTCAATATGGTATCCATCATACCTGGCATCGAAACAGCGGCCCCGGATCTTACTGAAACCAAGAGCGGGTTATTCTTATCCCCAAACTGTTTGCCGGTCTTCTGCTCTAGTTGGGTTAAAGCGCCGAAGGTTTGGTCTAACATACCGGGGGGAAACTCCTGGTTTTGAGCCAGATATTCATTACAGGCTTCAGCAGTGATGGTAAACCCAGGCGGAACCGGCAAGCCTATTCTGGTCATTTCAGCCAGATTAGCTCCTTTCCCCCCCAAAACCATCTTCATGTCTGCGCTTCCTTCTTCGAATAAATAAATGAATTTCATATTAGACATTACTTAACCTCCTATAGTAGATTTCCAGTATCTTGCTGGCCGTTTCTTCCACCGCACGATTAGTTACATCAATGACGGGACAACCAAGTCTTTTCATAATTTGGCCGGCATATTCCAACTCTTCCAGAATACGCTCGAAGTTCGCATAGGCTGCCTGGCCAGTTAGACCTAGCGTTTTCAGGCGTTCGGTACGAATATTATTTAATAATTCCGGATTAATAACCAGACCTATTACCTTGCCGCGTTCCACTCTAAACAGCTCATCCGGCGGTGCAACTTCCGGTACGAGAGGTACATTGGCTACTTTGATACGTTTGTGGGCCAGGTACATGGACAGGGGAGTTTTGGAGGTTCTCGAAACGCCTACCAGGACAATATCGGCCAGGGAAATTCCCCGGGGGTCTTTGCCATCGTCGTAACGCACCGCAAATTCTACCGCCTCTACCCGGCGATAATACATTTCATCCACTTTTCGCAACAACCCGGGTTCCCGCTTGGGTACCAAATGGCTGGCCTCTTCAAATGCCGCGATTAGTGGCCCTAAGATATCCACACACACTACGCCCGCCCTGGCCGCCTCCTGCCTCAGAAATTGGGCAAGTTCGTCCAGGACCAGGGTATAGGCAATCATAAAATGATTCTCCATGGCCTGATGAATTACTTCCTCTATGGTACCTTCGTCAGATATATTAGGAATTTGTCTTATTTCCATAGCCCCGGAGTTAAATTGACTGGCCGCAGCCCTGACTACCATCTCCGCTGTTTCGCCAATGGAATCAGATACAATAAAAACTCCTGGTAAATGATTTGCCAAAATCTAAAAACCCCCTTTATCTATTTATGGGCCAGATCCAGAAACAGCCGGGCAATATTGGTTTTGGTAATTCTGCCCACCACCTCAAACCTTTCGGGGCCTGGACCACCAATGAAGCATTTGACCACCGGCAAACAATCCACTTCATGCTCCACAATTGCCTTTACTGCTGCTACCACGGTATCTTCGGCAGCCGTAGTAATCACATTCGGCATACGTGTCATAATAACGCTTACCGGAACTTTATGGATATCCGCTTTTCCCAGAGTGGTCTTCAATAAATCTTTGCGTGACACCAGACCCGCTAAATAATTGTCATCGTCAACTACAAATATGGTCCCGGTGTCTTCCATAAACAATGTCACAATTGCATCATATATGCTGCACTTTTCCTTCACCACCACGGCCATTGACATAATATCCTTGACCCGGTACATATTCAGAATTTTCTTGATTTTATTGTGAGCTCCATCATTTTTATATGTATAGCCCACCCTGGGTTTAGCCTCCAAGTAACCTGACATGGTCAAAACAGCCAGATCCGGACGCAGAGCTGCCCGGGTAACATCTAGCAAATCGGCTATATTTTCACCAGTAATAGGCCCCTGACTTTTCACGATATCAAGTATTTTGCCCTGGCGTTCATTCAGTTCGATAATTTTCACCACCCAATTATGCTATACTATTAGCGTAAAATAGCTTTAATTATTATACTATATACACTAAAAAAATCCTATTGGGCAAGCAGTTTTTTATGGCATAACTTTAGGTGCTTTAAAGAAATAAACAAGTCATTTACACCGGCCTTTTTCGCGTTATACTTCGTTGTCAAAACGTGGCAATACCACCAGTATTACCACGTTTTGCAACATTATTGGCGACCGCTAGGGAACACCAGCGTCCTTTTGAAAACGACCGCAGGGAGTATCAGTTGCACTCTTGAGTGTAGTGCCCGCAACCTTAATAGCGACCACAGGGAGCACCAGTGGTACCCGAAGGGTGGAGGGGGATGCCTTGTCTAACGCGAAAAATCCTCGGCGTATTCTGCCTTATTTATTCCTTTACAGTACCTTACTGAAATCCGCCAGAGAATTACACAAACCGGCAATCGCCTTCAATATACCCAGCCGAGCCGCCTTCAGTTCCTCATTTTCAACCATAACCATTACTGCATCGAAAAACCGATCCAGGTCGGGACGCATGTCCGCCAGAATTTCCAGAACTGCTTCATAACGCTTTTCTTCGATCGCCAGCTCGACCATAGGCTGAGCCATTAGGTAATGCTGATAGAGCACCTTTTCACTGGTATCTTCCAGCACTTCAGTTCGCACCGCAGTGCTGTCCCATTTCCGGGAGAGATTATAGGCACGGTTAAATACCACCTGGAAATCATCCCACCGGGAAGCCAGTTTGAACTTACTCAGCACTTCAGCCTTGGTCACTATTTCGCTCAGGTCACCACCAGCCTGGTAAAGCACCGCATCGATTACATCGTAAGTCAGGCCTCGGTCTAACATGACCCCCCGCATTCTTTGGAGAATGAAATCCATCAGGTCGTTAACCGTGTCTTCCCGAGTTTTGTCCGGATTCAACATTTGCACCCCATCATAGGCCTGCCCGATTAATTCGCGCAAATCCAACTTTAATCCCAGATCAATAATAATATTAACGATCCCCAAAGCTTGACGCCTTAAAGCATAGGGATCCTGAGAACCGGATGGTTTAATCCCTATCGCAAAAAAGGCGGCCAGATTACCGAGCTTCTCCGCTATAGCCAGGATTATCCCCGTCTCCGAGGCCGGTAACTTGTCACCCGCAAATCTGGGCAGGTAATGTTCTAGAATAGCATCAGCCACTTCACTCTCTTCTCCACCCGCCAGAGCATAGTAGCGCCCCATTATTCCTTGCAGTTCAGGGAACTCGTATACCATGTTGCTGCGCAGATCGGCTTTGCAAAGGTAGGCAGCCCGCTTCAGCTTATCAGGATTGGATAAACCCGTCTTTTGCCCGGTAGCAATGGCCAGCTCCTGCAATCTTCCCACTTTGTCCAAAATACTGCCCAGACGCTCGTGGAATAACACTTCCTTAAGACCCGGTACCATTTCAGCCAGACCTTTTTGGATATCTTCCTTCCAGAAAAACAGGGCATCCTCCAAGCGCGCTTTTAGAACTCTTTCATTACCGGCTTTAACCAGGTCCATTCGATAATCCGTGCCGTTTCTTACCCCAATAAAACCTGGCATCAGCTTATCATTTTTATCAAAGACCGGAAAATACCGCTGGTGCTCAATCATGCTGGTAGTCAAAACTTCCGGCGGAACATCCAGGTAAGATGCCGAGAACTCGCCATAAAAAGCAGTCGGATATTCCAGCAAGAAGCTCACTTCATTCAGTAAATGCTCATTTTCCATGGCTCTGCCACCATTACTTAAGGCCACCTCCTGCACCTGTTGCCAGATCAGCTTTTTCCGGGCTTCCTGATCGACAATCACATGATGGTCCCT
>CAZYJA010000083.1:0-9846 GCA_964647245.1 uncultured Syntrophomonas sp.
GTATGGTTAATCATTACACGGCTGATAAGAAAAAACGTCGCGAGGATATGTATTCGCCGGGTGGGAAAAGTGGGCTGCGGCCGGATCGTCCCACTATTGTTTACAGCAATCTGGTGCGCCAGGCTTATCCCGGGGTTCCTGTTATAATCGGGGGAGTAGAAGCTAGTATGCGGCGCCTGGCTCATTATGACTATTGGAGTGATCGGGTACGCCGTTCCATTTTAGTTGACAGCAAGGCTGACCTATTGGTTTATGGAATGGGGGAACATAATCTTCTGGAAATAGCCCGCAAGTTGAAAGGTGGGCATGATATTGCTTATCTGCGCCAGCTGCGCGGAACCTGCTATTTGTCTAAAACTCGGCCGGAGCAAGCGCTAGAATTACCCGCCTATGAAGAGGTGGAAAAAGATACCCGGGCATTTGCCCGGGCGACCAAGCTGATTCAGGCCGAGATTAACCCTTACTCCGCGCGCACCCTGGCTCAGCTGCAAGGAGATCGTTGGCTTATTCAAAACCCACCCCCTTGGCCTCTGTCTACGGAGCAATTGGATGAAATTTACGAATTATCATATGCGCGCCGCTGTCATCCGAGTTATGAAGCCCAGGGAGGAGTACCCGGTCTTAAACCGGTACAGTTTTCCATCGTTACCCATCGGGGCTGTTTTGGCGGTTGTGCCTTTTGTTCGCTGGGCCAACACCAAGGGAAATTCATTCAGAATCGCAGTTCCCATTCAATCGTAAACGAAGCCCGGGAGCTGGCAGCCCATCCTGATTTCAAAGGTGTTATCCCTGATGTGGGAGCGCCTTCAGCCAATATGTACGGATTAAAAGGACTCAACGAAGTGCAATGCCAGACCTGCAAACGCAGCAGTTGCCTTTATCCAGGGGTATGCAAAAATCTCGATACCGACCATAGTCCGTCGGTGGAACTTTGGCGGAGCTTGCGCACTATTAAGGCAATCAAACACCTTTTTGTAGCTTCGGGGGTTCGGTACGATCTAGTGTTACAGGATAGGTCGCACCAATACTTACGGGATTTATGTGCCCACCATGTTAGTGGTCAGTTGAAAATAGCACCCGAACACGTTGCCGGAAGGGTTACCCGCTACATGAATAAACCGGGCCAATCCGAGTATAAAAGGTTTATAGAGGCATTTAAAAAGGTTAACCAGGAACTGGGGAAAGATCAATATCTCGTGCCCTACTTTATCTCCGCGCATCCAGGTTGTGATATGCAGGACACGCTGGAGCTCGCTCTGTTTGTGCGTGACCATCTTCAATATTATCCGGAGCAGGTTCAAAACTTTACGCCTACGCCGATGACAGTTTCTACTTGCATGTACCATACCGGGCTCAATCCTCAAAATGGGCAAGAGGTCTATGTGCCCCGCCAGGAGAAGGAGCGCAAATGGCAGCGTGCTTTACTTCAATATCGCAGCCGGGAGAATCAAAATCTGGTGCGGGAAGCCTTGCAGGCTTGTGATCGCGAGGATCTGATTGGTTCTAAGGCTAATTCTCTGATAAGAGGCCAGGGCAGTCCTACAACTAAACTGGCACCTGAACCAGCTCGCAGCCAGAAGCGAAGGCCCAAGGTCAGCAAGGCTAAGAAGAAGAAATAGAACGATAGATATATTAACAAGGGAGTTGTGCCAGTGAATGTTATAAAAGTTGAAAAAGTGATACTAGTCGGGCTTAAGTTGAAAATGGGGAATGATTATAACTTTGCGACTTCGATGGAAGAACTTAAAGGCTTGACCGAGGCTGCTGGGGGACAGGTGGTGGGTATGTTGATTCAAGCTAAAGACCGTCCCAGTTCTTCTACCTATATAGGCAAGGGCAAATTGGAGGAACTATCCCATCTGATCGCGGAGTTGGAACCGGACCTGATTATTTTTGACAGCGAATTGTCTCCGGTACAGCTGCGTAATCTGGAACAGGCGGTTGATACCAGGATTATTGATCGGACCATGTTAATCCTGGATATTTTTAGCCAGCGGGCCAGATCCAAAGAAGGAATGCTGCAGATCGAACTAGCCCGTTTGGAATATCGTCTGCCCCGGCTGACGGGCCGGGGGGTGGAAATGAGCCGCATAGGTGGCGGGATAGGCATGCGGGGAGGAGCCGGTGAACAAAAACTGGAGTTGGATAAAAGGCGGATAAGGAATCAGATCCTGGATATAAAAAGGCAGATGCAAAAGGTGCAGAGTACTCGCCAGCTTCATCGCCAGCATCGCCAGCGAGCTGGATTGAAAACAGTTTCGCTGGTGGGTTATACTAATGCCGGCAAATCGTCGCTGTTTAATGCCCTGTGCAGTAAAGCTCACCGTACTGGTAGTGAGCAAGTGGAGGCCAATGAACGGCTTTTTCAGACCCTGGATACGACGACCCGCAAAATTATTCTGCCCTCCAAAACGGAGGCTCTAATTACCGATACGGTAGGATTTATTCAGAATTTACCCCATCACTTGGTGGCCGCTTTTCGTTCCACCCTTGAAGAAGCCGTGGATGCTGATGTATTGCTGCATATAGTTGATGTGTCCGATCCGGATCATGTTGATAAAATGGAGGTGGCCGAGAAGCTTCTTCAGGAATTAGGGGCTGAGCGGGATAGAATTATAACCGTGTTCAATAAGACTGATCGATTAGATTTTATTCCCAACAATTATATGACCAGTTATTTCGTTTCATCTGCAAAAGGAACCGGAATAGATGAGCTCTTATTGGTACTTGACCAAAAAATTGCGGGACTAAGTATTTGATATGGTATTTAATATACAATTTCGATAGACAGGATTTTTTAAGGGGGGTAAAATGAACTGACTTCAATTTAACAAGCGGGAGAGGTTATGCTTATGACTTTTTTTAATAGTAAAAAAGGTATTATTGGTTTGTGCTTAATTGTTTTTGTGGCTACCGCCGGAATTGGGGCGTTTTTAGGCGGACAGCTAAATAGTATATTCTTTGAATCGGCGGAGACTAAAGGAATCAAAGGCAAGGCCATTAACATCCTATTTATGGGTATAGACGCTCGGGACGCGAAAGCAAACTCGCGCAGTGACACCATGATTATGGCCAGTATAGATCCAAATACCCAGAAAACAGCTTTAATATCTATTCCCCGTGATACTCGCATCAAAAACTCCTCGGGTAAATATGACAAAATTAATAGCGTTAATTTTCTGGAAGGACCGGAAGCGGCTTGCAAAGAAGTTTCCAAATTGCTGAGTGTGCCGGTTGATTATTACGTGATCACTAACTTTGCCGGGTTTGGCGAAATTGTCGATGCTTTGGGCGGAGTGCATATCAATGTGGAAAGCGCTATGAAACATAGCGATCCAATTAATCCGGAATTGGCGATAAATATTCCCAAAGGAAACCAGTATTTGAATGGGAAACAGGCTTTAGGTTTTGTGCGCTATCGGGGAGGCCCAACGGCTGATATAGGCAGGACCGAGAATCAGCAGAAGTTTATCAAAGCCCTGGCCGCAGAAATGCTCCAGAGCAAAACTATACTTAAGTTGCCTCAGCTTATTCCACAGATAAATAATAATGTGCGTACTAATTTACCGTTGCAAGATTTAATTTACCTGGCTAATATGGCCAAAAAAATTGATATTGCAAACCTTTCTACGCAGACCTTGCCAGGTTATTTTTTGCATGACAACGCGACGGGAGCCAGTTATTGGGAAGCAGATAAAAAGATCGCCAAAACCCTCGTCCAGTCTTTGCTGAATGGTGAGACTTTTAAGGTGGTTAGCGAGGCTCCACCATCCACTAACCTGGGAAAGACCAGTGTTGTGTCAGCAACCCCAGTCGAGGAGAAGCCAGAAGTTATTGAGAAGCAAAATGCTGACCAGGCTGCTAAGGCGGCCGTTTCGGGTAATTTGGTGCTTAAAGAAGGCGAGAGTATTCCCACTTTAGGCAGCAATGAAAATACCGGGAGTTCCAGCTCAGCACAGCCTGCCAACCCTAAACCGGCTGAGACTACAACTCCTGCTGCGGATATGCCGGCGCCAGGTGACAATAAGTCAGTTGAGCCTAACGATAAAACGTCTGAGCTCGACAACAAAACCGGTGTGCCAACCGATAAAACTGCTGTGCCAACCGATAAAACAGTGGTGCCGTCTGACACAGGCATATCACCACAAACAACCCTGGTTCAGCCAGTTAAGGAGACAACGCCCCAGGTAACCCCTTAATTTTAGGGTTATTCCATCAACCCGCTGAAATAATAAAAAATAAGGAGCCGCAAGGCTCCTTTGTTCTTACTAATCCTGTTTATAGCAGGCCAATATCTCCCCGTAGTACATGATGTGGAAATCGTTGTCGGCATAGAATTTAGCGCGAATATTTTTATCCAACGATTCCGGCTCCATGGCCTGTTTGAACATCATTTTACATTCGAAGATCAAGTCGCATTCTTTAATAACCGGACTTTCGGTGCATTTTGCCGGCTGGGCGGTCAAATTAGATTCCTTGAATTTATCCACATCCCGACCTGATTTGGTGCCGGCAATAGCAATGGACTTTTTTAACTCGCCCCAGGCGGGTACGCTCACTGAAAAATCCTGGGCTTTTTCTATCAAACCATGGGTATGGCGTGAATAGCGCACCATCACCATTAGTACTGGTTTGGCCCAAACGTAACCAATGCTGCCCCACCCAATGGTCATGGTATTCAGCCTGTCGCCCTCCTTTACGGTAAGCAAAGCACCCTTGGGCAATTGAGTAAGAAATTGCTGGGAGTATTCCTCATAGGATATTTTTTGTGGCATGTTTCTGAACTCCTTTCATACATCGGGGTCCTGGTAGCTATTCCAAGCCGATCAAACCCCATTTGCTAATTAAGTAGCTTAATAAAAGTATATAACAAAGAGTCTAAGCTTAGCATTTTTTCTGATATAGCCGTGATGATGGCAATGAAACGCAACGGATATTCTGAGGTGATTAATAAAGAATATCAAGAATTCTAAATAATTTATTCAAAATATATTTATCTTTACTTGCTAAACTAAGCATGTAAAAAAGAAAGGAGGTACAAAACATGAACAAAAAGAAACTTTTTCAATGGGGAATGTTGCTAATGCTTAGCATATTTGTACTCGGGGCAGCAATTCCGGCTATGGCTGACACCAACAATTCGGCTACAACTAACCCGGCAGGAGTACAAAAGTGGGGAAATTCGGCTGGACGGGCCAATTCTATTGGTAACGGTCAAGGTAGAGGCAATGGCACAGCTCCGCAGACAATGCTAAAGGCGGTGGCCGAACTGACTAATCAGGATATCGCTGCCGTTAGGCAGGCGAGGCAGTCCGGCAAATCATTACTGGACATTGCCAAGGAAAAAGGGGTTACTGAAACTGCCCTGACGGATAAGGTGATAGCCGATAACCAGGCCAAGTTAAAAGGGCTTCTGGATGCTGGAACCATAACCGAGGCACAGTTCGACACCTGCGTGGCCCAAATGCAGACCCGGGTGAAGGAGAATCTGGAACGCACTACTACCGGTAAAGCAAATGGTATGGGCCAGGGCCGAGGAAATGGTAAAGGTCAGGGAGCTGGCATGGGTCAAGGTAGAGGTTCCGGCAATTGTGGTAACTTCGCTCCGGTAACTCAATAATTTTATAGATCCCAGCAGAGAGCCCGGCTTTAAAACCGGGCTTTGCTGCGTTTTTAGCTTAGCTATTTATTATTGCGTAACCAGTTCTTCTACCAATTCTATTTTTTCCCGGTCTGGTCCAAGGAAGAAAATAATGTTGCTGCCATTCATTGCTTTCCTGGGCTCATCTGACAGAAATTCAACTTTCTCTGCTTTCAAACATTCAATTGCAGTATAAATATTTGGGACTGAAAAGGCCAGGTGATCCAAGGTTCCTGCTTCGTGCCTTGGACCAGGAGGTATCAGGTACTCCAAAAGTTCAATCGTAATTGCTCCTGCTTGCAGATATACAATTTTCAATTGCTCATTGGCAATTCGGTCCTTCACCGTACAGCCTAAAACTCGACAATAAAAATCGCTGGATCGTTCGCAATCTTTAACAACCAACCCTAAGTGAGCAAATTTGTACATAACTTGGCGCTCCTTTCATGGACGTGTCATGGGGACGGTCGATTTGTCTTTAAGACAAGTATACCACCAATGATAACGGGATTGAACTCTTAGGATACCGTTTGAAATCTTCTGGGGGTTAATTAATTATTTAAGCATAAGGCCATTTGGCGTGTTATTTCCTATAGGAGTAGGATAGAATAAAGCTAATATTTGATTTTTGTATAGGGGGTTGGAAGTTGGAAACTAGTGGGATCAAAAAAAGAGAAGAAATAGCCAGCGAATACAAATGGCGCCTGGAAGATATTTATCCGGATGAACAGTTATGGGAAGAGGATTTTATTACAGTTAAGCAGCTGGCGGAAGAGATAAATGGATTAAAAGGAACGCTGTCATCCTCGGCTGAGGCCTTGCTCAAAGTTTTACAGCTGAGCGATAAATTGGGGCAAAAATCGGAAAAGATATATGTATATTCCCGTATGCGGCGCGATGAAAACAATGCTAATTCTCGCTACCAGGCACTGTTCGACCGGGCCGAAGGCTTGAGCGTACAAGTGGGCAGTATTACTGCTTTTATTGTTCCTGAAATTCTAACCATTGCCGCTGCGGACCTGGCAGCATTTATGCAAGAGAACCAGGTATTAGCTGTATATCGCCATTCAATTGAAGAGATCGTGCGCCAGAAAGAGCATATTCTTTCTCCGGAAGAGGAACGCTTGCTGGCAGCAACGGCTGATTTATCCATGGCATCGCGAAATATATTTACCATGCTAAATAATGCCGATCTAAAGTTCCCCATAATTAAGGATGAAGCAGGTCATGAAGTCGAATTGACCAAAGGCAGGTACAGTGGTTTCATGGAAAGTTCAGATCGGCGAGTTCGCCAGGATGCCTTCAAGGGTTTGTACGATTCGTATGGAAAACTCATAAATACCCTGGGGGCCAGCTTGAGTTCCAGCGTGAAGAAAGATGTATTTTATGCCCGGACCCGAAAATATAATTCAGCCCGGGAGGCCTCTCTGGATCAGGATAATGTACCGGTTGAGGTCTACGATCGCCTGATTGAGTCGGTGCATGCTAATTTAGAGCATATGTATCGCTATATGGCCATTCGCAAGCAGCTGCTGAAAGTGGATGAACTGCACTTCTATGATATATACACTCCGCTGGTCTCGGAATACAAAATGGAAGTACCTTATCAAAAGGCTCAGGATATAGTCTTAAAGGCACTTGAGCCGCTGGGATCAGAATATATTTCACAATTAAAAGAGGGTTTTAGCAGTGGCTGGATTGATGTTTATGAAAACGAGGGTAAAACCAGTGGGGCCTATTCATGGGGTTCCTACGAGACCAATCCTTATGTCTTATTGAACTATGAAAATAAACTGGATGACATGTTTACCCTGGCTCATGAGATGGGTCATTCCATGCATAGCTGGTATTCCAATCACACCCAGCCTTACGCGTACAGCCAATATTCAATTTTTGTAGCTGAGGTCGCTTCAACAGTCAACGAATCACTGCTGATTGATTATCTGCTAAGGAACAGCCATGATAAACAGGAAAAGATTTACCTTATCAACCACTACCTGGAACAGTTTAGGGGCACGGTTTACCGCCAAGCCATGTTTGCTGAATATGAAAAGATTATTCATGAGCACGCCGAAAAGGGAGAGGCGCTTACTCCCGAATTTTTGAAACAAAGTTATCGGGAGCTTAACCTTCTGTATTATGGCCCGGAAATGGTAGTTGACCCGGAAATTGATTTGGAGTGGGCCAGAATACCTCATTTTTATTCTGCTTTTTATGTCTATAAGTATGCCACTGGCTTTTCAACCGCGACTGCTCTCAAAGAGCAAATCCTCACTGAAGGGCAACCGGCTGTTGAACGCTATCTTAAGTTTCTAAAATCAGGTAGCTCCGACTACCCCATTAATCTGTTAAGAGATGCGGGGGTGGACCTGTTAACTCCAGAACCGGTCAGTGATGCGCTTAATTATTTCGGCAAGCTGCTGGACGATTTAGAAAAATTACTATAAGTGGAAGCAAGAGAACCGTCCCCCTGCTTCCCTCCGCTGCTCTAAAAATCTAATAAATTGTACTATAATGCCTCCTAATTGAGCATAACTATATAGAGAGTTATGCTTTGATAGGGGGCTTAATTAGGTTTGAACTATATAAATAGTGAGGATATTTTCGATGTTAAGATAAGAAGCATCACACCTCTCTTGGAGGACTATGCCAATTATGATCTGGTTATAGGAATACCTTTTAATAATCATAGTTCCAGATTAGCTGCCACTTTGAAACAGATAGATGAAGTTTTGCAGAGCTGGATTGGCCGGAGACAACTTATAGTTTGTGCTGGAGATTGTTCCGGTGAACAGATTTTGAGTGAAATAAAAGAACTCGATTTAAAACACCCCCATATTGAGTTCTTAATGCCGGTGGAGGCCAGTGGCAGGGGAATGAGTATCCGCGCGTTTTTGGAAATTGCCAAAAGTTTAGAAGCGGACTTATTAGTATTCAGTACCCATATGGGAAGTGATGAGGGGCCAGGAATTGACAGTAGCTGGTTAGAGAGTCTGTTAACTCCTATTCAAGGCAACTACGACATTGTACTGGGCAGTTTGAGGCGATTTTCGGCTGTTGATAGCATTGCCTACCAGTTTGCAGTCCCAATCCTGGAATCCTTTTACGGCAGCCGGATGGGTGATCCTTTAGGTGGAATATATGCCATCTCCCATGATTTCATAGAGGAATTGGCTGGGGAAGCTAAATTTTGGGCCGGAACCATAAACGGATTCGGTATCGACTTCTGGCTGATTACCCGAGCCTTGGCCTGGAATAAGGAGCTATGTGAAGTCAATTTAGGCGGGGTAGTTGAAAGTCAAAACCTGGATAGAAGAAACCTTATATTTAATGAGATAGCCCTGGCAATATTTGAATGCATCCGCAGAGATAGTGCGATATGGTTGCGAGATCGGCTGTTAATAAAAGTTGCCGATGTATTGACACGTAGTGAGGTAGAAAAAGCCGACATAATAAAGTATCCTCTCGTTGATTTGCTGGCTAGCTTTAAAAAGATTCGGACTGAATATCAACCGATTGTTGAACATAGTTTAGCGCCGACCACAATTAGGGAAATTATCAGGATCGCATCATTAGAACCGCACCAATTTACCATGAGCGATGAAGTATGGGTCTCGAGTATTTTCGGCCTTTTGCTTAATTATGTTTTCGGGGAGGAAGATCAACAACCGGAGTCTTTGCGAGCTTTGACGGTTATTTATAACGGGCGCGTGGCTAGCTACGCCATTCAAATGAATACCTTCAGTGAAATGCTAAAACACTTCTCCGCTGACGAGCATGATGATCTAATGGTCAGTAAAATGGATTCTATTCAACAACATCTCACGGAAGAGTTTTGGCGACAAAAACCCCAGTTTAATAAGATGTGGCTGAACAAATCCGAACAGTGCAAGCCCCCACTAATCCCTCTGGGATATATGGAATATGTACCGGGGAAACCAGTGGTTGTACCGAAAAAAATGGTCGGCAAAGATAAGCGGCTGGTTCAAGCTGATAATGTATTCAGGAACTTGCGCAAGCAATATGAACATGAATTTAACCAGTTTATAGTTGAGGGGCTCGGCTTGTCGGAAAACGCCAATTCAGATACGATTACCGAGGCAGTTGGTGAATTTATGCTGCAAGCGGAAAAGTCTCTGGATGAACTGCTGCCGGGAAGTCTTTACACCATTGCAGGATTGGAACAGTTCGTTAACTCTCTGTTC
>CAZYJA010000084.1:0-8962 GCA_964647245.1 uncultured Syntrophomonas sp.
AGGGGGCGAGTTATTATAGTAGAATTCAACAAAAGTCTGACCTATAGAATTTGTTAACAGGTACTGATCTCTGAATTGCCGCAGCAATACGACTGATGGTTCATATTTTGAGCCAAAGCAAGCGGTAGCTATGAAGCACTCATCAAGCGTGGTTGCTTGCACGTTAATCGCTCCGGCGCTCAAGACTACATTTGCCATATTCACATCGTCCGCGTAAGTTCCGGCGGTGTTAATCTGACCCATGGAACTGGAATCGGCTTTGAAGGTCAATGGATATGTTCCCACGGCGGCTCCTGCCTTGGCTTTAAACGTCAATACGGCATAAGTGCCATCGCTGGTGATCGAACGCAGACCTACCGTATCATCACTGTGCAGCAACACTATGTTTCCGGTGTTGGCACTTATCTCTGCAACGGTACTCGGGTTTATGTCCATATCAACTGCGTTGGTTATCAAACTGCCTCTGGCTGCTGATACTATTTCTAATACGGTGTTATCATACTGGATGGTAAAACCGGAGTTGTTTATTCCCCGGGGGAGATTGGCAACTACATTAGCCAGATTGACGTCAACTGTTACATTACTTCCTCCGGCCGTGGCGGTAGCTGTTCCTATTGATACTGTTAAGGGGGTTACGGGGCTAGCTGCTGTAGCCGGAATAAATGCGCAGATCATTATTAAAGCTAATAGTATACTAAGGAACCTGATTCTACGAGTAGCTTTTATTCCATGACGATTCATCATTTGCAGTAGCCACTCCTTTCCTGATTTAACCTAACTGGTGATGTCTATATTGGTTCGCACATTGGAATTTCATCTTTTGGATTCCAGGATAAGCACTATCCTGGAATCCTTATTAATTAGGGTTGTGCCGATACCGGGAATTCACTTATTTTTTCTAATAAGTAGGCTTTTAAAATGCCCAGGTCCGTAGAATTGACTCCATTTACGCCATTGAGGTCAGCTGCGCTTAATGGCACATCGTTCGGGAAGACGCTTATCTTGCCTAATAGGTAAGCTTTCAGTATCCCAAGATCTGTGGAGTTGATTCCATTTTCTCCATTTAGGTCACCATAGACTATGGTAGTGTTTTGCGCCAAGACCTGAGCTGTTGCCGGACTTATTACTGTAGCGCCCTGCAGAACTCCGGTTGCAGCTACCGGTTTAACCCAGACAAAGATATATTTCCCTAAATCGGCTGCAGTGACGGTATAGGTTAATCCAGTGGCACCATCAATTCCAGTATAGTTCCCTTGGGGTGAATCTGAGGTATACCACTCAATTATAGAAGCTCCCTGAACATCATTATCTGCATCAGCGTAGGTGTATTCGGCAGTTAGAGTCTGACCCACTATCGGGCTGCCGGTTATCAAAACATTAGTGGCTGTAGGAGCGGTATTAGTCGCTACATAGGGTATGACCTCAAAATTTCCTGCCGCTTTTAATTGCGTGGAGGGATTTACTGGATTTCCATCATACACCAGCAACTGATATTGGCCTGGCGTATTTATGACAGTTGGCCATTGAAAATGCAGGTTATAGGTATAACAACCAGGATCCACTGCCTGGGCCGGTAAAATAACATTCTGGTTGGCATCTCGTACTTCAGCGTAGATGGTAGCATTACTAAAATACATCGTGCTGAGGTTTACAGTGAATCCTACCGGACTGCCTGCCATTATGGTGCTGGGACTGATTGGCACCGGTCCCGGAGGATTATTAATAAGTTTTACTGTAAATGGTACCGGATCTGTTGAGTTGTTAAAATAAACGTTAAATATATAATCATATTTTTCAATGATCTGTAGTAAAAATGCCTTTTTTATAATTAGATTGTTGCCATTAACCTCCCAGTAGGATGTTCCTAAAGGATTGGTCATATCTTGAGGGGCGTTGTAGAACTGAATATTACTTACTGATGTCGCCTGATTCCAGGTGATTCCTACCTGCAGGTCTTCCAGTGGTTCTATGCTTCTATCATAGGTTATGGTAACCGGGCTTATCACTGCATTAACAGGGGCTGCTGCGATCGCCAAAGGTGCCCCGGTTAGGTTTACATCTCCTCTTTTTATTTTCAAGGAGTAATTACCCTGGGCAAGGCCTGCATTCAGGGTAAAACTGAAATCAGTGGCTGTGACTGATGCTCCTGGGACTATTATGGGTGTCTCAAAACCTGTTGGAGCAACCTCTCCATCCTCTTGCTGCAACATTACATTAAGGGTTAAGGTATCACCTGCCTGCCAGAATGCTGACCCTTCCTGATTAACCGTCAATGTCGCAGCGCTATACCCAACTGTTAATGGTGTTGGTGAAGTAGTAATCCATGGTCCGCCGATCTGAATCCGACCTTTTGCAATGAGTGTGCCTTCTCTTAAAATGGCCACGACATATGCTCCCTGCCCTAGTCCTACCGGCAGGGTGAAGGAGAGACTGGTATCGGTGACTGCGGTCGGGGTCAGGTTGCCAATTCCAGTTACTGCTTGTGCTGAACCCAGCGGGCGAATCTGAACCTGCAGGGTTTCACCGGCTTCCCAGGCCTGTTGGGGGTCTTGGCTAGCCGTTATCGTTGTTGCAGGGTAATCGGGATTCCTATGATTAGGCGTAATTTCAACCCAGATAGGATCAGTCCGAATTTCAAAATCGATCTTTCTTTCGAACCATAACCGGGGAGCGCCGGTTTGCTCCGCAAATAAACGGATCTCATAGTATCCATTCATACCATTTGCAAACAGCTCATCGCTTAATTCTACTGTAATCTCATCATGGACCAGACTGTCTACACTTACCTCAGCCAAATCATTTCCATCCCTGCGAATCAGTACTTTCAGGCCGTCGTTGGCTGGAATTTGATCGAAGTTATTACCTATAATAACCAGGGTGTATGCATCCGAGGTATCGTCAAACTGAATATTCGCACCCGTAACCAGCGGTTGACTACTGACTAAAAGACGTACATTAGGCAGGAGTGCTATTTCTGAGGTTTGATTGGATTCTAATGTGTACCAGCCTTCTGCTAGCGGTGCGCTGGCCGGGCTAAAGTAAACATCCATATAATCGGTCTTGCCATCATTTCCGATGCTTACGGAGTCGGAGCTTAAGACTTCCATTCCGCCGTTATTTACCAGCGACAGGGTTAATCCCGTTAAACCAATCAGGTTCTGTCCGCGTATAGTAAGGGCAAACGGTGTCTGACCGGTTACGGCCCAGGGGTATACATCGGGGTAGACAAATGGTTGGTCAGTAACAGTCACCACATTGCTTCCATATAAGCATTGTATTGGTTGGCCAGGAGTAGTTTCAATCAGTATAGTATATTGGCCCTTGCCGATGCTGGCAGTAGTGTTGAACATTGCCTCCAGATATCGGCCCCGCTCATTATCCCAGTTCACTTCGTAAGCCGTGGCGATCTCAGCCTGATTAGAATCTATGAGTTTTACGCTGCAACTGGCAATATTCTTGATTGCACTGCTGCCGTCAAACTGCAGCTTAAAGATGTTGTTGCCGTACTTGAGCATTTCCGGACGTTCTTTATAAATGACCGGGATTTGGTTATTATCGATGAACAGGTCTATTTTACCCAGTTCCCGTCCGGTTCGCTTTTCCCGTAGGACTATTTGATAATTGCCTACCCGGAGAAGTCCGGCAGGCACATCCAGGGTCAATTGATTTTCTATCATCGCGAGTGGCACAGGTATTGGTCCGGGCAAATTCTCATTTTTTATCAGCCCTTCCAACTGCTCCACCGGTCTAGTGTAGCCTTCAGTGTAGATATCAATCTGGAAGTTCTCCGATGCCCATGCTTGATTGGCGAACACTTCATTTTTCTCCAGATACCCTTCGCCAAGAAAGTGGGCTTCCCCGTTGATTACCGGCAGATAGAATCCGAACGCGCGGGGCAGCCAATTCTCATCATCGGTTCCAAAATCCAATACCAGGCTAAGGTTATAGACTTCATCGGTTGGCACCGCAGGAAGTGCAACCTGCAGCTGCATATCAGTTAGTCTGGTAACGGATAGAGTTAATGGGTTGGGCAGGGATTGTCCCTGGAGCACCACCGCCATGGCACCAAGGTCGGCAGTGGTAAACTGATCAAAGTTTATTCCATCGATCAGGATTTCATAATTTCCCCCGGTCGTCTCTTGAAGCCGGACCCCGGTAACTGCTGGGGTATCAACGACCTCCAACCAGATACTGAGATCTGTCTCCTGCGAGTTCTGGACCATGCCATGAATGGTAGGCACGGCCGTAATATAGTAGGAACCGGGTTCGAGATCCAGACTATTGAAACTAATATCCAAATATTCGCCTTTTCCGGGGATGATACTGACCAGTGCGGTTCCAGCAATAGATTGCAGGGGATCCTCTTCGTTCACCAGGTTCACTGCAAATGGTGCTGTCCCCAGACTAGTAAGGTTATCACCGGATACACTCAGAGTAGTTTCGCCCTGACCATTGATGGCCCAGGGAATAACCTCTCCATACACAAAGGGCTCTGCGGTGATTCCGATCGAGTTCGCGCACCTGAATTCAGGGGTAATAAGACTGGCATCGGTTAGGGATATGGTATAAGTGCCGGCTACAAGAGGAGCAATGGGAATAGCCCGGGCATTCATCCATCTTCCATCTGGTCCAACATTTATTTCGTTTGACTGAGCTATGAGCCCACCGTTACCGTCGCGTAATTGCAGGGTCATGCCAGTTCCAAGGGTATCGAACTTTACTCCTTGAAGATCAATCCAGATTTCGGTAGCATCTACGGCGGCCCATTTCGGCCAGAAGTCGGTCACCACCGGATAGTCGGCTTCAATCAGGATAAGATCTTTTCCACTCACATCAATGTTATTTTGGTCTACCACTACGCTTATTTCGGCTTGCACCCATTCAATTTCTTCAGGTACCTCTGTATCGGTAGGAGGTGAGGCCACCGTATAGGTTCCATAGGGCAGTCCGGCCAGGATGTATTGACCGCTGGCGTCAGTTATCACCCAGTCATACCAGTTGCCCCCATCGGTCTGCTGACATCTTACCCTCATGCCTATGATGGGTTGACCACTGCCATCCTTCACCGTACCGGAAATCGATCCGCCCGGCGCCAGGGTAAAGTCAATGCTGGTGGTACCAGGGTCTACTGGGGTTGCATCCTCAAACGAATGGTTAGTGGAAGTTGAAAAGAATGAATTGGCATAGGGCAACCCGTCCTGGCCGGGATAAGCCAAAATATAATATTGCTTGCCGATCGGTACATTAATGGAATAAGCACCTGTTTGGTCACTCTCTCCACCATAACGGATGTTCAGGTCGCTGCTATCCAAGGCCATGATGTTAACTCCCGACAGGGGGCCGGTTGCTGATTGCACCGTTCCGGATATACCGGCACCTTGCAAGACAAAATCGATGTCGGGTTTTTGATTGGTCCCGGCGGCGAAGCTGACCAGGTCGGCCTGATCCGGGCCAGTTTTATCGCTATACCACTGGTCCAGGTAGGGCAATCCATCATTGGAAGGGGCTGCTTGAATCTTAAGCTGTCCGCCCAGTGGCAAGCATCTTATTTCATAGTAACCATCTGCGTTGGAATAGCCCGCGGAGATATATTGGTTGTCGGCACCATAGGCTTCCACCCAGACGTTGGCCAGAGGCCTTGAACTGCTGTCAGTTACTCTGCCGCTAATGGTTCCCGCTGGTTGGAGGACAAAGTCTTTGCCGGTCTGATCCTGACCAGCGATTACAGTTATGCTGTCAAGGGCGGCCACATCGGAGTATTGGTAATGTATGGGTTTATCATTGAAACATTCCCGTTCATGACCGGTATCCCAGGTATCCATTGCTACCCCATAGACACCTGCGGGAAGAGGCCCGATTACATACTGGCCGTTGGCGTCGGTGCGACACTGGCTAATTTCGATGATATCGTGCCGATCTCCAGTGATAAGGAAGGGATTGGCCATCGCATGTGGTACCGCGTTTCCAGTTCCAAATTCAGTTGCGACACCTGATATCGTACCGCCCTGAACCAGGTTAAAATCAATCCCGGTGGTTGGGGTAACACCCGCAATTTCGACTGGTTGGGCATCTTCTCTATAGATCGTTCCGACCGGGTTTCCGTTAGTATCGGTTAAATAATATTGTCCAGCCCACCAGTTGGTAGAATTCCCGCGGGCGCCAATCTTGTACGTACCGGCTGGAACCGGCAGCTGGTAGGTGCCATCGGAAGCTGTTTCCACTATGTTCCCCCAGCCGAGACCCAGGGGGAAGCTATCCCAATTTTCTACGGAGTTGGCTTCTACTTTAATTCCGGGCAGCCCATGGCCGCTGGAGTCTGTTACGGTACCCTGGATCAAGCAAACATTGGTGACCATAAATTGGGTATAGGCCAGACCAATATTATTGCGGGAGACTCTAATGAGGTAGTAGCCTTCCGCAAGCTGGGCCGGCAGCTGGAAGCTAATTTGATCTTCGGCAATGGTGGGATTGGCTATAGGCGTAATATTTTCAGATAAATCCGTGGCCGGGTTATATTTGCCAAATTCTATCAGGAGACTATCGTTTAGAGCCCACAAATCTGGAACGGCTTCGGGTTCATAAAGGGTAACCGGTACGTTGGTTGCACCCAGCTGTATATAGGTCGGGCTGATGTTGATTTCTTTCATTGGGACGTCGGTATCCGGTGTTTGCCATTGCAAAGTCGGGTAGGATTGGCCTTCGGCGATTTGCCATGTTCCGGTAAAATCCCAGCCCACATATTCCGCCTGGGTTTTCATTTGGGTAGTGGTTAAAGGCGTACCCTTGCCTGTATCGGTTTGCCCCGAGGTTTCCATGTCATAATAGCTGTTCGTGACGTTAGTTCCGCCTAATCCGATCAACCCGCCGACATGGGATTCGCTACCGCCGGTCACCAATCCCGTGGAATAGCAGTTGGTTACAGCAATCCCCTCAATGTTAAATCCTACCAGGCCGCCGATGGTGACGTCGTAACCGCCGGTTACTTGAACCGAGGCATAGCAGTTGGTTATCGTCATTTTATCGCTGTACCCAATAAGACCGCCGACATAGGTATAGTCAACCGCACTGTCACCGCCGGTTAGAATACCGGTTACACAGCTGCCTGTAACGCTGCTATTGGTTGCATATCCGACTAAGCCGCCTGCATATACATCATCCTTTGATGAATATATGGCAACATCTTTTACACTGACATTGCTTATAGCTGCTCCGCTGATCCAACCGAACAGGCCTAATTCACCCAAAACCAAGTTTGGATTGGCGGCTGTGCCGATCTTCAGGTTGGAAATGTTTTTACCGTTGCCGTCAAAAGTACCGCTAAAGGACTTTATAGAATCAGCGCCGATAGGTACCCAATCATAGGCGGACAGGTCAACATCCTGGGCCAATACAAATGTATAACCGGCAAAGGTGTTCCCGTCGTTCACTTCATTTGCCAGCCACACCAATTCTGAGGCGTTGGTGATTGTATAAGTTTTAGTAGCCGCATCAAAAGCTGGAGCAGGGTCATTTAGCACCGTATAGCGACTGAAGTGGTTGACATCAAAGGTCAGGGTTCCATTGGCGAGTTGTAGGTTAGTGGCTTCCCCGTTGGAGTCGCTGCAGACTACTTTAACTGCTGAATACGGTATGCCATTTATAGTTACGCTGGCAGCCTTGCCTTGCAGGAATGACAGGGTGCCGGTATTAACCTCTACATAGTATTCAGATACCGGAGCGGGCAGGGCTACGACCTGAATGGCATCATGCAAAGAGTATAGCTCAATGCGATTGTCCACAATATTCAGCCCGGCTGGGAAAGTAATTGTACCCATAATATCCTGTGGATTGTTTGGATTAGTACGAGTAAAGGTCAGGGGCTGCTCAGTATTATAGAGGTTGCCCATAGCGCTAAGGGCTGGTGTAGCACTGATGTCACTCTGATCGGCAGGTATTCCTATGCCTACCAAGGCTGACTTACCCGCGCTGTCGATCACCCGGATAGGTCCGATCGCTGGCGCAGGAGGCGCCGGCTCCGGGGGTGAAGGTGGCTGGATAATAAGTCCTATCGTTCCTGCCCAAAACGAATTATTCCCAGGATTATTTATGGTTCCGCTCACGGTTAAGGTGTTACCGGATCTGATGACAGTACAGTGGGGCTCCCCACAAAGAGCGGCTGCCTGGTATCCATAGCTGTGCCTTGTGGCGTTGTAAGTACCCCACCGGTTACCGTCAATGGATCAGGAATTTGATCCAATCCCGGAACAGTAATTATTGCCGAGAAAGCATCACCGTCAAAATAGACGTGATCGATATCTGAATCGGTATAGCTTACTGTTATACCAGTATCGACCTTAATGCTATATGACTTGCTTAGATTTTCATTGCTGCTGTCGCCCAGATGGACCATAAAATTATAGTTGCCTGCTAAAGTGGGAGTTCCGGTTAACTGACCGCTGCTATCCAGGGCTAGACCCGGAGGCAAGCTGCCGCTTTCCAGGCTGAAGGTATACGGAGCAGTGCCACCACTGGGAGTCAAGGTTGCAGAATAGGGTTGATTGATAATCCCTGCCGGCAAGCTATCGGGCAAGATGGTCAGACCCGATCCTACGGTCAGCAGCGCGTCACCCACTGTCCTTTGCAACCGGTCATTGCTCACTCTAACTATATATTGACCATCCACCATTCCGAAATTAACCGTAGATTCAAAAGATTCGTTGGTCACCATATCGGCAGTTACGGTAATGGCATTATCCTGCAAAATGTCACCGGGGTTGCTCGAAGCAATGTATTGGCGGTTGTTGGGTCCAGCACAGCTCGAATGACTTCAAAATGCAGGGTATCACCGATTGCCCACAGGCCATTATTGGATTCATCGTTAACGGCTATAATGTTGTGATTATAACCGGCTTCCAACCAATCGGGACTGATATAAATTCCGTATTCCGGTTTTTGTCCCTTGAATTGAATAGCCAGCAAAACT
>CAZYJA010000084.1:8972-9799 GCA_964647245.1 uncultured Syntrophomonas sp.
TAGCGTTGAAGCCGCCTCAAAACTGCTGGCATTGGGATACCACTGGGATTGATATAAGAATGTATTATCCGGAATAAATTTAACCTTATAATTTCCCGGCGTTATATAGGCTAGTACATAGTCCGAAGTCATGCTCCAAACATGCCGGGTCTCCGCCGCGGTTAGACCAGTCCCGGTGGGATCGTATAATTCCATGGTACCGGATGCACCATGCATGAATCCCGTAGCATCCAAGTTATAGATATTACCTCTTAGTTCACTCTTAGTTTCATCATTAATGATGTAAAATGGGGTTTGCCGGGTGAACGTGTTTTCTCCATCCACAACGTGGCCTTCAAAATAGTAAGTACCCGGTACTTCGCCTGGCGCTGGAATGTAGCTGCCGTTGTAGTAATAGATACCCTGGTCGTCCGACCAATTACTAGTTGCAAAGTCTCCATTCGTTATCCCATAGATAGTAATACCTAAAGGGCTGTTGGCAGAAGCACTAAGGCTGATCGGGGTCCCATCGTTGGTAACCGTAACTGGACTTACGGCAACCGAAAGTACCTGGGCAGTGCTGGCCAGGTTTACATTGATGGCTTTTTGCCCCAGTACGGTATCATCGGGTGCGAGCACCTTAATATTGGCTGTTCCATTCTGTACGGCGTAGACTTCAAAACCATAAAATTTATCCGGAAATACTTCCACATATTGGGGTTGATCAGTAACGATATCAAGTTTATCGAACGGCGGGGAGCTTTGGTTATAAATCTTGCTATCGACGATAAAATCAACACCTAGACCGGTAATTTGACCCTGCGTGGTTGCAGATATGGGTTCATTAC
>CAZYJA010000085.1:0-9766 GCA_964647245.1 uncultured Syntrophomonas sp.
TCAGGACAAACCTCGGTTTTCCGTGTTGGGCCTGGTAAAGATGCTGCCGGGGGACAAATTTACTCCCTAAGCACAGTAGTTGCCGACGCCTCATTCGATAAGGACGGCAAAATAATCAGTGTTCATTATGATGTCTTGGAAATACTGTCGCCGAACGACACTGAACATGAAGGTGTACCACAGTTTTCAGGTTGGCCGGGACAGGCTGGTTATTTGAAGGCACCTGCCAATACTGACCAAACTGCAGCCAAACAAGTAAGCGAATGGCAAACGAAGCTTGAACGCGGTGATGCTGCTTATGGTATGAATATATCAGAACAATATGCAGTATACGAGAAGTTCTTCAAAGGCAAAACAGTTGCTGAAGTTGAACAATGGTTTGCTAAAAATACTTCCGATAAAAACGGACGTCCCTTGAAAGCTGGTTCAACTGATCCTGCTGAGGTAGAAAAATTCAACAAACTTACCGATGCCGAAAAACAAGTTCTGGCCGATGTAACCTCAGGCGCAAGTGTCAGTCTTAAAGATTCACATGGTGACTTCATTGGATCACTGAAAAAGGCTTATGATAACCGTATTGAGGTAAAAATTCCAAGTAAATAATCAGTAACGGTCGCAGCTACAATTACAATTACAGTTATTGAAAGAGGGTATTCCCATATGATAATTCAAGTTATAATCTGGGATACCCTCATTTTCACAAAGATGAATAACAAGGCTGCTCTTTAGAAAGCGGGTCAGAATGAACAAAAATAGAAAATATGCAATTATCATAATATTGGTTACCAATGCCATACTAATATCCTTGCTGGAATCAATCATTCCGGTGCCAATACCGGTTCCGGGAGTAAAACTTGGCTTGGCAAGTATTATAACGCTAATTGGTCTGGCTTTTCTGCCGTTGACAGATGTTTTGTGGATAGTCATCATTCGCTGTTTCGTCGTTGCGCTATTAACCAGAGGCGTAATGATGCTGGCGTTTAGTATAAGCGGGGGCATTCTGAGTGCTCTGATTATGGCCTTAATTTACAAAAAGTTCTCGCAGTATTTTAGTATCAAAGGTATCAGCATTTTGGGCGCATTAGTTCATAACACAACCCAGATTATCGTAGCCTCTTTGTTGCTGGGCCAATTGGTGGTTTTTTATTATCTTCCGATCCTTATCGTATCTGCCATTGTCACCGGTTATATCACCGGCAGAATCGGCGAAATTGCCATAGGTGAACTAAGGGAGAAAGGGATTTTTACTACTACTTTAGCAATCCATGAGGAAGGAGAACTAAAATGGACAAATTAACTAATTTAAAACTCAGCCGCCGCAGCGCGGTAACCATGGGAGCAGTATTCGCTGGCGCGCTAGCTGTCGGGGTTTCACCCGGACTGATAGCCCTTGCAGATTCCAATTCAAGTACTTCTAAGTATCCTGACCAGTTAGGCTTCATGTATGATCAACAAAAATGTATTGGTTGCCGAAAATGCTCAACCGCCTGTAAAAACACCAACAAATGGGAAGAAGGTGCCAAATGGCGCCGGGTTGTGAGCGGCGCCAGGCCAGAGGTTTATCTTTCCATGAGCTGTAATCATTGTGAAAAACCAGTTTGCGTTTCCGTATGCCCGGTTAAGGCCTATAAAAAGCGGGCCCAAGACGGGATTGTTGTACATGATAAGGAAATCTGTGTAGGGTGTAAATACTGTCTGTATGCATGTCCCTACCATGCTCCTCAATGGAGTGAAGAGACTGGTAGAATTACCAAATGCCATTTTTGCTATGAACGTCAGGCCAAAGGTCAAAAACCTGCCTGTGTAGAGGTTTGTCCTACCCAAGCTTTAACTTTCGGCAAAATTGCTGATTTAAGAAAGACCACGGGGGGAGTTGCTCAAGTTCAATGGTTGCCTGCTCCTGAAGTGACCAAACCCTCATTGGTTATCATTCCCAAGTAAGTTAGGAGGTATTACAATGGAAATGCACTGGAATTGGTTAGTGGTTATATATTTATTTCTAGGCGGCCTGGGGGCAGGTGCTTACCTGACTTCCTTTGCTGCAGAACTGGGCTTAATGGGCCCCAATTCCGGGCTTAAGAGAATGGGTTATTATATCGCAGGCCCGTTAGTGGGTATCGGCTCGATGCTTTTATTTTTAGATTTGGGACAGGGTCTTTATAAGCCTTGGCTGGTTGTCAGACTGGTTACTAATTTCAGTTCAGTCATGACCTGGGGTACTATTGTTCTTACCATTTTTATCGGGGTGGGTCTCCTGAAAGGTTTTCTCACTTTTATGAATAAACCCGTACCCAGTGTCTTAACCTGGTTTGGCGCCCTATTGGCAGTGGCTACCGGGGCTTATACCGGATTTCTGGTTTCTGTGATTAGTGCGATCCCTTTCTGGGATTCAGGAATTATTCCGGTCATCTTTTTTGTGTCCGCTCTATCCACTGGTTTATCGATAACCGTGCTTTTGAGCCATATTTTTGCAAAAGGAGAATCTAATAATAAGGATCGTGAAGATCTGACGCATATTGTTCTTATCCTGGTAGAGTTAGTTGCTGTTGCTGCTTTTATGGGCCTGATGAATTCTGGCGCAAATGGATTGGTGGCTCAGAAATCTGCCTCGCTTCTAATATCTGGTAAATATGCACTTCAATTTTGGGGAGTATTTATTGGGCTGGGGCTTCTAATTCCCCTGGCAGTATATACTGTGCAGTATATAGGTTCCAAAGCAGCAAGGCGAGCTTTTGTAGGTACCTCCGATGCCGCCGCTGAAATAGCAGCAACCCAAGAAGAAGATCACCACTCTTTCCTAACCATCATTACCGACTTTTCGGTTCTGGTGGGGGGATTCGCACTCCGCGCATTAATCATTTTCGCAGCCTTACCGATCTGGGATGGAATTAGGATCCCCTAATTGTTAACACATTAAAAACTCGGCAATTAAACGGCTCAAAAAAATGCAGGCTCAAGCGGCCTGCATTTTTTATTAAGGTAATTCTTGCATGAATGGTATTAGAATAAGAAGGATACTGGAATATTCTGTCGAAGAATCCAAATTTGATTCATTTACAGGTATGCCTTTTACTAGGTTTGGAAGATAGAATTGACCCTTGTTTATCATAGATCCGGGTATTTAATTATTATGAAAGGAGCCAGCACCTACTTTAGAACAAAAGCAAAGACGGCAAAGTATTAGCATCTAAGGATAATATAACCAGAGCCGAAGTTGCCGGAATTGAACGTGAAGAAAAACGGTGGTTAAGTTTAGCCCTGACACCTAATTTGCCACTTGATTTAAACCATATAAAAAAACAAAACCGCGCAATCAGCGCGGTTACTTGTTTTTGTTTGGTGGGCCATGGGGGAGTCGAACCCTCAACCTTGTGATTAAGAGTCACCTGCTCTGCCAATTGAGCTAATGGCCCGCAACGGTTGTACGCAACAATTAAGATTATAACCTCTGGGTTTTAATAAATCAATAACCATTACGGAATTATTTGTTCGATGAATAATAAAAAAGAATGAAATTGAAAGACCATCTTCATTAATTGGTATATATTTATAGCGAGGTGTTGTTTATGCAAAATGTGATAGTTATTAATAAGTATCAGGCTAAGCTGTCGGCGTATGTATTTGCGCCTCCAGAAAGCGGCAGGTTTATGTTAGTGGTTTGCCATGGGTTCAGGGGGGCCAAAGAAAATGGCGGGAAAATTTTTGCGTTCGCTGAAAGGCTTCAACAATTAGGCATTGGTACCCTGGCATTCGACTTTAGTGGTAGTGGCAGCAGTGAAGGCGAATTCTCCCGAATTACCCTTACCCATCAAGCGGACGACCTAAGGGCAGTTCTGGATTATAGCTATGCCCAATATCCGTTGCCCATTATATTGCTGGGACGAAGCTTTGGGGGCAGCACAGTCCTGGCTGGAGGTGCAAATGACCCCCGGGTTGCCGGGTATATTCTTTGGTCAACTCCAGCGAAGCTGGAAGAAACCTTTGCTAACATTATGCCGGCAGAGTTCAAACGCATGCAAGAGGGAAAAAGAGCCTATATAAAGGATGAAGCAGGAGAATACCTGCTGTATCCTGATCTAGTGCAGGACTTTAGTCGTCATGATATGGAAGCTTACCTGCGGAATATTGGGTCAAAGCCGGTCTTAATCGTACACGCTAAAGACGATGAAGTGGTTGATCCCAGTAGTGCGTTTTATATGCAGACCAGGCTCACGAACGGCAGTTTATACTTGATAGAAAATGCCGGTCACAGGTTCTTGGATAAAACAACCTTAAGAGAAGAAATAACGATTAAGTGGATAACGGATAATGTTCTAAATGTTTCGCGCGAAGGAAGTAAGCTTATCAGCCTTAAAAACTCTGATTCTGGGCAAGAGATATAGATCATCCTTAGGGGTTGCTCGGCGGAAGTTAACGGTAACCGCTGATGTATAGCCGGCGTTTTTGATTAATGCCGGTGTTTGTTCGTTATAGGCTCCGGTAGGGTAACAGAATGAATGTATTTTGGTGCCTAACTTTTCTTCCAATATTTGTTTGGAGCCCACTATTTCTCGGGTTAAAGCGGTTCCGCTAACGGCGGTTAAGGCCGGGTGGGTATGCGAGTGGCTGCCAATCTCGATTCCACCGGAATGAAGCTCCTTAATGTTATCCCAGGTAAGGTAGTTGTAGAGTCCAGGAAAACTACTGCACACATAAACAGTGGCCGGAAAACCATATTCTTGCAGAATAGGCCATGCTTTAGTGTAGACTGACACATATCCATCATCAAAAGTAATAACTACAGCCTTGGGTGGAATCTGGTTATTTGCCAGCATTTCCTGAGCCTGGGCCATGGTTACTACCTTATAATCATTGGATTGCAGATAATGCATTTGGGCCCGGAAACTATTTACTGAGACATAAAGACTACTGGGGCCGTCTCCAATTTCATGATACATGAGAATAGGAATCGAAAGGGCTATAATTGGGGGTTTTTCCGTTGGTGGTGTAACCGTTGGTAACGTAACCGGATTAACCGGCTCTTCCCTGTTAACAGCCAAGTTTTCTTTGGATTTAAAAACTTCCAGTGGAGATTGGATGTCTTTAAAATCAGCCATTGAAAGGTTCAGGGATGCAAACATACCTAAGATAATAAGAAGGGGAAATAGATATAGGTATTTTTTTTTCAAGGCTAATTTTCCTCCTATCCTAAACAAGCTGTTATTGAAAATTGGGAACAAATATTTCGGCTATGGTTACTTATGTGAATAAATTAGCGCTTTTAAATTATAGCTTATCATGTGACTAATTCAAGTGTTATTTTTAACAATAAAACCCTTTCTGGGTGCACCAGATCCGCTGCTTCTTCTGGCAAGATGAAAATATTTTGGTTCAAAAGAGTATCATTGGATGGTATAATTAGACACCAATTAACCTAATTATGCAATAAATGAGGCCTAAGGTCCTATATTGCGAATGAGAGGCGTGTATATAATTCTTAATTTAATAAATGTATTGTTGTTATCCGCTATTATATATTTAGTTATTGTCTTTATTTCACTTATATATAGAAGGGAAAGAGGAGCTCTAACCTTTGCGCTGTTGATGTTTGCCTCCAGCATTTATTCAGTTGCTTATTACTTTGAATTACATAGTCAAAATATTGAAATGTTATGGTTATATTTACGATTAGAATATTTAGGCACTATTTTCATTGCCCCATTATGGTTAATTTTTGTTTTGAAATACACGGGGCGGGCCAAATCATTAACACTCTCTTTGATTTTATTTTTATTTCTAATTCCATGCATAACCCTCTTTCTTATGAATAGCCAGTGGCATTATTGGGTGTACCCCAGTATGAGTCTGCTATTTATCGAAGATATTTCAATAGCAGTGCTCGAGCGAGGTTTTTGGTATTGGATTTATATTATAAATTTTAATGTGATGGTTTTGGTCGGCAACCTGTTGTTATTACATTGTTATGTTAAATCTTTGGAAGTTTACAAAAACCGGTACCTGCTATTATTTATTGGCTCCCTTTTTCCCTGGATAGCTTTGCTGATTCATATCTTCAATAATAATCTCATTAATATCGATTTAGCACCATTTGGTCTAACTTTTGCGGGATTTATTTTCCTCTACAATCTCCTTAACTTCAATTTATTTGACTTTATGTCCCTGGCTAGAAAAGAAATATTTGAACTCACCCACGATGGTTTGATTGTATTTGACACCCAGTATAATATTGTCGATTATAATTCTGCGGCGGCGAGTATTCTAGATGGTTTGGAAGAAGACGGGATTGGCAGGAATATTTATACGGCCCTGGGCAAATACAATGCTTTAGTGCAGGCCATGCTTACCAATAAAAATGCCGAAATGGAAATCTATAATTCTGGTAAGAACAACTACTATAATGTAACCCCATCTAAGATATATAATCGTAAATCCCAGGTTATTGGTTTTATTGCTACCTTAGTGGATAATACCAGGAATGTTGAAGTTATGAAGGCAATTAAAGCTAACGAAACAGAGTTGATTGAGAGCGAGAAAAAATACCGTTTGCTCATCACCCAAATGCAGCAGGGGCTCGCAATTCATGAATTAATATGTGATGCAACCGGCCAGGCGGTTGATTATCGGTTTATTGATGTTAATGCTAGCTATGAGCATTTGACTGGGCTTAAACGAGAAAATATTATTGGCAGAACTGTACTCGAAGTTATGCCTGAAACGGAAACTTATTGGATAGAAAAATTTGCGCATGTAGTTGTAACCGGGGAGCCGCTTCATTATGAGAACTATTCCCGGGCACTGGGCCGCTATTATCAAGTAATTGCTTACTCCCTGCACGCCCAGCAGTTTGCGGTTATTTTAATTGATATCACGGAAAGAAAAGAAAAACAGAAGAAAATCGAATACTTGAGTTACCATGATCAATTAACGGGCCTGTATAATCGCAGATTTTTTAAGGAAGAGCTGCACCGACAAGATACTATAATAAATATGCCATTGACCCTGGTTATGGCTGACATCAACGGCCTGAAGCTGACTAATGATGCCTTTGGACACCTATATGGAGATAAGTTGTTACAGAAAGCAGCCGCTATTATGACTAGAGAATGTCGAGCTGATGATATAATATCCCGCATTGGCGGCGATGAATTTGTGCTATTGTTCCCTAAAACTGACTCACGCGAAGCAGAAAACATTGTGAAGCGGATGAGAAAAGCTATTGCCGGGGAAAGATTAGATTCTATAGTGTTATCAATCTCTTTTGGGTGGGATACAAAAATCAGGGTTGACGAGGATATGAATACCATTTTGAAAAAAGCCGAAGACCGAATGTACCGGCGTAAATTGTCTGAAAGTTCTAGCATGCGTAATAAAACCATAAAGGTCATAATTAAAACTTTATACGAAAAGAATAAAAGAGAAGAGCAACATTCGGTAAGAGTGGGGCAGCTATGCAAGGATTTAGGAGCGGCTTTGGGATTGGGTATGGAAGATCTGAGTGAGTTGCAAACGGTTGGATTAATGCATGACATAGGCAAGATAACCCTCGAAGAACGATTGCTTGACAAACCGGGCAAACTAAATGATGCTGAATGGATTGAGACCAAACGACATTCCGAAACCGGCTATCGAATCCTAAGCTCAGTCAATGAATTTTCCCAATTAGCCGAATATGTATTGGCCCATCATGAAAGATGGGATGGCAAAGGTTACCCCAAGGGATTAAAAGGGGAAGAAATACCTCTGGAAGCCAGAATTATTGCCATTGCGGATGCCTATGATGCCATGACTTGTGATAGACCTTATCGCAAGGCTTTGGATAAAAATAAAGCTATCGAAGAGATTAAAAGGCACGCCGGAACTCAGTTTGACCCGCGAATCGCGATGGTTTTCATCGAAAAGGTTTTGCTGTAGATAATTGTCTATGTTTTGGAAAAAAGAAGGAAAATGCAAGAAAAATATAGAAGTAATGCCGCAGTCGCAGTAAGCACATAGTAAACTAATTCTCCCGATGCCGTAGATCGCTAGGTGGGTATTAATCGTTAATACGAAGGTGAGGGAAAGCCATTTTGGATACGAATAAGGACAAGAATGTGCTTTATAGTCCTGAGGAGATACATTGCATATTGCTGGATAAATCCCCCGACCCCATCTTTTCTTTCAGCCGGGACGGCAGATATCTCTTTGTAAATCGGGCCTTTGCGGAGGGCGTAGGGAAAAGTGTCGATCAGATAATTGGCCAAACCATATATGAAGTCTTTGACCGGGAAGAGGCTGAAAAACGGTTAGTTGCCCTGAATTATGTATTTCAGAGTGGCCAGGAAAAAGTCTTTGAGGTACGGGTTCCGCGGGCTGATGGCGACAGATATTATATCACCACCATAACCCCCATCGTTGATAATCAGGGTAATGTCATTAACGCAATTTGTTCCTCGAAGGATATCACTGATCGGAAGCGGGCTGAAGACGCCCAGCGGGAACTCCAGAGGCAATTGGAACAAGTTATTGAGCATCTGCCGGATGCTACCTTTGTTGTTAATAGACAGGGGAAAGTAATATTTTGGAATAAAGCCATCGAAGAGATGACCGGGATATCCAAAAGAGATATGATTGGCAAAGGTGACTTTGAATATGCTATTCCGTTTTATGGAGAGCGTCGTTCAATCCTAATTGATTTAGCCTTGCTGCCCGGCAGCCAATTCGATCAGCTTATCAACGAGTACGATTTTCTCTGCCAGGAAAATGATACCCTGGTGGCTGAGATATATGTGCCGAAAAATTTTCGTGGTAAAGCTGCTTATTTGCTGGGAGCTGCGTCCAAACTATTGGATCTGCAGGGTCGTATAGTTGGGGCTATAGAATCAATTCGAGATATTACCGACCGCAAAATGGCGGAGAAGGATTTGTTTATTGAAAAAGAAAGATTAAAGGCAATCCTTTTGTCAGTTGGGGACGGGGTTATAGTAACCGATAAAAAAGCTAATGTTGAATTACTAAACCAAGTTGCTGAACAACTAACTGGATGGAGTCAAAAAGAAGCTTATAACAAGCCTTTTGCCGAAGTATTCCGCACAGTTGATGAATCCGCCCCGGAAAACCTGGCCAGACCGGTAGATAAAGTATTGCATAATGGAAAAATGGTCGGTCTTACCGGTCATACTATTCTGGTTGCCAAAGATGGGGTTGAAAGACCCATTGAAGATAGTGCGGCCCCTATCAAGGACAAACAGGGTAATACAACTGGGGTAGTAATGGTGTTCAGAGATTTCACGGAAAAAAGGGAAAGGCAAGCCAAGATTGAGTACTTGAGCTATCATGATCAACTAACTGGACTGTACAACCGCAGGTTTTATGAAGAAGAATTAAAAAGATTAGACACCGAGAGGAACTTCCCAATTACTTTAGTTATGGGAGATGTAAACGGTTTGAAGCTAACCAATGATGCCTTTGGTCATCTGGCCGGGGACCGGCTTTTACAGAGGGCGTCAGAAATAATTAAAAAGGAATGCCGGGCTGATGATATCGTAGCGAGAATTGGGGGTGACGAATTTGTGGTTTTATTGCCTAAGACCAATGCCGAGCAAGCAGCCGCTATTGTTAAGCGGATCTACGACGCCATGAATCTGGAACCTGCCGACCCTACCGTTATGTCCATTTCTTTTGGCTGGGATACCAAGCTAAATGCAGCGCAGGATATGGCTGAGGTATTTAAGAAAGCTGAAGATAACATGTATAGGCATAAACTATCGGAGAGTTCCAGTATGCGCAG
>CAZYJA010000086.1:0-1257 GCA_964647245.1 uncultured Syntrophomonas sp.
CGCTCTAATAAATTATTAAATGAGATTGCAGATAAATTATATGATTATGATGTCCCATATGTAACTTTTAGACAATCTGAAAAAACAAATGCTGAGATTAAAGCATTAATGGAACAAGACGTTGTTAAATTATTAACTATCCATTCGTCTAAAGGCCTCGAATCTAAAAGAGTTATTCTATTTGAAAATTATCAGGGTAATCCAAGGTGGAGCCAAGATGAAAGAGACGAAGCGAAGCGTTTAAGATATGTTGGAATTACAAGAGCAAAAGATGAATTAATTTTAGTGAAACAACCATCTAAAAGAAAGTCTTCCGCAAAAAGTAAAAGAAATGATGATATATTAGTGTGGGGTTAAAATGAATTACGCTACGATAAAAAAGTTTGATATAGCCAATGGGCCTGGAGTAGGTTTATCATTATTTGTAAGTGGATGTACTCATCATTGTAAAGGCTGTTTTAATGAAGAAGCTTGGGATTTCAATTTTGGTGAGCGGTATACAAAAGAAACTACTTAGAATATTGTTGAGTTTTACCAAAATAATCCACAAGTTAAAACTTTTTCTTTATTAGGTGGAGAACCTTTTGACCAGGGCTGTGATTCATTATATATTATAGATTTAGTTAGGCGATTAAGACAAGAAACTAACTGCGAGAATTTTTGGGTTTGGTCTGGCTATACTTTTGATAAAATACTCCAATCAAGAGAAAAAGTAAAAATGTTATTGTATTTTGATATTTTAGTGGATGGTAAATTTGAACTCGATAAAAAAGATCCTATAAAAGAACAATATTATTTTCAACTGGCCTACCCAACTTAGGGAAAAAACTACGGGTTGGCTGGATTTCATAGAGTTCGACGATTTAATAAACAATAAGGAGGTTAGATAATGAGGAAAAAAAGTAAGTTCTTGGTATTTATCCTGTCTCCGATTCCTGGTCTTAGTCATCTTTATCTGGGTTGGAGCCAGCGGGCCTTGACTTTTTTCGTAATATTTCTGGGTCTTTGTGCAGGTGGAGCGATTATGGGCACCATGGGATTTACCATGGGGCAAATGGCGGCGGCGGTAACTTTCTTTGCCATAGCCTTAATCTGGTTCATGGCCCTTTCGGAGGCTTTGAGTCTGATAGGGCGAGAAATACCAACTAGCCCTGACGATAAGGATAATGGGGAGAATAATTTGCGTGAACAGGGGATATTCTCTTTCAGCAGCCGTAAGATGATTGCGATTGCGTTCTCGGTGATACCCGGAGCCGG
>CAZYJA010000086.1:1267-9725 GCA_964647245.1 uncultured Syntrophomonas sp.
GAGCTCAGTTAATGGCCACCTTTTTCCTAATTATGTTGGTAAGCAACTGGCTGGAATTAGGCTTATTAGCCTTTATAGTTCCCGTAATCTGGTTCTACAGTATGTTCGACGTGTACCACTTGCTGGAGGAAGATAAATTAAGACTGGATGCGTCGATCCTTTTTGATTGGTTCTCTAACCACCCGGGTTGGGTAGGCTGGGGCTTGATTGTATTGGGAGTGCTCACTATTATCCAGCGCATTGTCAGCCCGCTGCTCGTAACCCTATTAACTCCGGCCTTACGCAGTTATATAGAAACCAGCCTGGTAGCCATGATCTTGATTTTTGGCGGTATAAAATTGCTGATGGGAAGCAAAACCAAAGATAGAGAGGAGGAAGCTTAATGCGGCAATGGCGGGTAGGTACGGTTTCCATGGGATTACTGCTGCTGTTTAGCGGGGTTGGTCTATTATATGCTCAGTTCAATCAGCTAACTGTCGCTAGTGTGGCCCTAAAATGGTGGCCAATCTTATTTGTGGTCCTGGGAATTGAAGTCCTGATGCTTAATTATCTTAATAAAGCTCAGGAGAGCAAAATTAAATATGATATATTCAGTATTTTCATTATTCTCTTGATAGTGGTTACGGGGCTGGGAATTCAGGCGGCCACCGAAGTTGGTTTGGTAAAATACGCTCAAAAGATGATCAGTATGGAGCAATTTTCCTTACAGAGCCCGGCTATCGAAATCCCTTTGGACGATCAAATTCAGAAAATTGTAGTGGAGGCCCCAAGCTATCCATTATTAAAGATTTATACCGCTCCAGCCAAGTCAATTCAATATTATGGCACAGCTCAAATTAGGGCTCAATCCAAAGCAGAGGCTCAAAATCTCCTGCAGGAAAAGGCCCAGTTAAATACCCACCGGGCTGGCAACATTTTGTACCTCAGTCTGAATCACTCCCGTTCGGAGCGTTTTTATGACAGCAATTATACTCTGGTTTTACCAGAGGGGTTGCAGGTGGAAATAAACCACGGTGATGCACCGCTGCAGATTTTATCCGGAACGTTCAATAGCGATTGGCTGATACAGGGAAATGGGGGGACGGAGATCAACCTGCCAGCCCAATCTGATCTCCTGATAACCGCTTTGACTTCCAATACCAGTACTCTGAAGGGAAATCTGAACTGGCTCAAATCCGGTGGGGAGAAGGTGCCGGGCCAGATGCGGGTGGAAGTAAACGGGACCGGGATAGAGGCTCAGGTCAAAGGGCAAGGCAGGCTGGAAATCAGTGATAACACCGCTGAAAATGTTCAGGCACAAGCCAAATTAGGCAATGGCCTTCATAAACTTACTATTATTAGCGAAAATGAGATCACCATTAACCAGTTGCCTTAAAGGATGACAAAACTGAACAGATTTATCTGCCCGTTGGCTTCCGACGCTAACCAAATCTCGGGGGTTATTAAAAATAGGGCTGGCATTCTCACTTTTGAGATACCAGCCCTTTTTCATTAGGATATAGGTAATACGTGCGTTCTCTTTATACAGGCTATGTTGTTTTACTTTTTATATTTATCTGGCAGCCAGCTGTTGACCAGACTTTCATTCTCCGTTACCCATTTGCGAGCCGCAGCTTTGCTGTCAACTCCCTCTGCGTTATCCATAAGCATGGCGCTTCCGATGTCTTTAAGGGTCCATTTGAAGTTATTAAAGAGCTCATATACTTCTGGTTTATCCTGTTTGAGTCCATTGCGTACTAAAGTATTAATCGTTTCAGATTCGCCCAGCACCTTTTTCGGATCTTCAAGGTTTTTCAAACCCCAGCTGGCATACATCCAGTGAGGACTCCAGCCGGTTACAACCACCGGTTCCTTTTTATCAATGGCGCTTTTTAATGCCGCTATCATGGTAGCATCGCTGCCTTCAACCAGTTCATAATCAAGTTTATAATCCTTAATTGCTTTTTCCGTAAGCTTCATTAGTCCAGCCCCAGGATCAATGCCAATAATTTTCCGGCCAAACTTGGCCTTATTAGCGTTTAACTCCTCAATGGAATTAATGGTAACATAATCGGGAACCACCAGTGCCAATTCAGCACCTTCGCAATTAGGGCCTAAATCTTCCACCTTGCCCTTCACTTTTTCCATATAGCTCTGGTGAGTTATCGGCAGCCAGGCGGTAGTCATCGCATCGGCATCTCCATTAGCCAGTCCCTCAAACAGTAAAGGCGCCGAGACGGGAGTCAATTCCACCTGGTAACCCATTTTGTTTTCGAGAATATCCGCCATTACGTGCGAGGAAGCTGAGGCGCAGGCCCATTCCACATAGAGAATTTTTACCGTACCCTTATCGGCTGTCTTATCTGGCGCCTTGTCTGGGGTCTTGCTACCTCCGCAACCCACTAACCCGAAAGATAGTATCACTAATATGGCTAATAGCTTAACTAATTTATGGTTTTTTAACACTTTAAACATTCCCCCTTGTTTTATTGATTAGATTTGCCAAAACTTTGAGTAATTCGATCCAGCACCATAGCTATAACCACGATCGCCAATCCGGCTTCAAATCCGGTACCTATTTCCATTCGCTGAATCGATCTCCAGACTTCACCTCCTAACCCTTTGGCCCCAATCATGGCGGATATAACCACCATTGACAGGGACAACATAATACATTGATTGATGCCTGCCATAATAGTTGGTCGCGCTAAAGGAAGTTCGATTTTAAAAAGCATCTGGTTAAACGTCGAACCGAACGATTTCCCGAGTTCAACCAGTTCTTCAGGAACCTGTCTTAAACCGAGATCAGTCAGACGAATTACCGGCGGCATGGCAAAAATTAAGGTAGCTATTACCGCAGGAACAACTCCCAGGCCAAAGAAGGTAACAGCTGGCAGAAGATAAACGAAGGCTGGAAGGGTCTGCATAAAATCAAGAATGGGGCTAATAATTCGGTGCGCAGTTTCTTTTTTGGCGGACACAATTCCCAGGGGGACACCAACCAAGATACACAGGGCAACTGACCCGATTACCATGGCCAGGGTTTGCATGGTTGCATTCCAGAGTCCCACATTATATATAAGAAACATACCAATAGCAGACAATAGGGCAGCCTTCTTGTTGGCAAATCGCCATCCCAATAATGCAACCAGGGAAATTAACAGCGCAGGAGGTATGAAAAGTAACAGGTCTTGCAACGATACTATCATGGATTCAAGCAAGTTGCTTAAGGAGTCAAAACTGCTGCCAAACTTCATTTGCAGATAATCAATTCCCATATCTGTCCAACGATTAATCGGTAATCTTGGTATTAAATCCATTTATGCCTCCCTCTTTTGTCCAGCCAGGCCGGCAATTACCGAACCTTTTACCAGGACACCTTTTAGTATATTTTCCGCATCAACAACCGCGACGGGGATACGGGAATGGGCCACGACTTCCAGAATGTCTGCCAGATAGGTGTCAGGAGCTACACTAGGACCATCGTTTATAATGATGGATTCAAGCTGGCGCTCTCCCACATCTGATATTCGACCAGCATCGTCGGCAAGCACATATCCCATTAATACTCCATTTCGATCAGTTACAAATACTCCTGACATTCCAAAACGCTCCATTACGTGAAGGGCCATCCGCGGTCCATCTTTGGGATACACTACTGAGCGAGGCTTAACCATTACGGAAGCGGCAGTAAGTGCTCGGCTGCGGTCTACATTTTCCACAAAACGGGCTACATATTCGGTAGCTGGTGATAATAAGATATCTTCTGGCTGACCCATTTGAACTATTTCCCCGTCCTTCATCAACGCTATTTTGTCGCCAATTTTTAATGCTTCATCCAGGTCATGAGTAATAAATATGATGGTTTTTTGCAGCTTCTTTTGAATTTCTATTAATTCATCCTGCATATCTTGACGGATTAAAGGATCTAATGCCCCAAAGGGCTCGTCCATGAGCAGTATATCTGGATCTGTAGCGAGAGCCCTGGCAATACCGACCCGTTGCTGCATCCCTCCGCTTAGATTAGCCGGATAATAATCCGCCCAGGCCTCTAACCCGACCATCCGGAGTACATTCATGACCCTTTCCTGACGTTTTTCCAGGTTAGTCCCTTGTACTTCCAGACCAAAAGCAACATTATCCTTAACGGTTCGATGCGGCAAAAGAGCAAAGCTTTGGAAAACCATCGCCAGCTTTTCCCTTCTAATATCACGTAGTTCCTGGGGATTAACTTGGTTTATATCTTTCCCATCAATAATTATTGATCCCGCCGAAGGCTTATTGAGTCTATTAATGCAACGCAGCAAGGTCGATTTGCCACTGCCAGATAGCCCCATAATGACGAAGGTTTCGCCACTGTCTACTGAAAAAGAAACATTCCTGATTCCTACCACCTGTTTAGTTTGTTTGCGGATTTGATCGTTACTATGTCCCTGGCCAATCATATCCAGGGCTTTTTCGGTATTGTGACCATAAATCATGCTTAGGTTTCTTACTTCAATTTTTGCCATAAGATCATTCCTTTTATAAATTAACTATCACTTGAGCCACCGTCCATGGCGTGGATTTTAGAATAATTTGCCCCAATTAAGCCATCGATAATACAACGACCCACCACTGAAAAGTTTGCACAGTGATAAATGGCCTCGCGTAAAGTCATCAGGAAAGCTGGGTTTTATAGTGAATGATTAAAAGAGGTTAAAAGAAAAAAGATAATTATACTGAGGGAGAAACAACAAATCTTCATTCACCCCTGTGATTGCTTACGAGGTTAGCTGTCGGGTTTGGGCTAGGGAGCCCTACCAGATACCTGGATTCACCCCAATAAATTGGTTCCCCCGCTCCTGAAAGAGCTTTCAGGATTAAGCGTATTTGAATTCGATTGTATTAATTTTTCTGGAAAATATAACTATTAGTATTATAATACATTAGCGATGGCCGGTTCAAAACTGCTATACCCTCTTATAAAGCTTCTGAGTAGATAGACTTACCATTAAATTAAGGGAGCCAGCACATGCGTGGAAATGTTACGATATGGTCCCATATAGTATCAAAGTTGATAGAATTCTTATATGGTGCTGTAAGTAACCAGGACCTGAACCGGCCAAACTATCATTTGGTATGATTGCCTGTGGTTAGTGGGTGCGATAAAAATTGATCGCTGCGAAGGGGCTTGCCGTATAGCGTTTTGCACCCGGGCAGGTGCGTAATTTGGCCGGAAAAGGTATAATAAATACCGAAGTTGTTGGGCTAGAAATTATGGCAAGGGGATTTAAGATTTATGAACAAAGATAATAGTGCCCAAGAGAAAGCCACTTTGCTGGTAGTTATGAGTACGGCTTTTTTAGTTCCGTTCATAGGGAGTGCTCTTAATTTGGCATTGCCGGCACTGGGAAGTGAATTTCATAGCAGTGCTCTGCTGTTAAGCTGGGTAGTAACCAGCTATCTGCTGGCCACGGCCGCTTTTTTGTTGCCTTTTGGCAGGTTAGCGGACATTTTCGGACGTAAAAAGATCTTTGTGGCCGGATTATTTCTATTCTCGCTTTCCTCATTCTTTTGTGGGGTAGTTGGGTCTATCGAACTTCTGATAGCTTTCCGATTGGTGCAGGGAATTGGCGCGGCCATGATATTCAGTACTTCAATGGCTATTTTAACATCGGTTTACCCACCCAATAAGCGGGGCAAAGCTTTGGGGTTATCAGTGGCGGGTACCTACATTGGTTTGTCGATGGGTCCTGTCCTGGGAGGCTGGATGAACTATAACCTGGGTTGGAGAAGTATCTTTTATCTGACCGCATTGCTAAGTTTTATGGTTCCCATATATGCTGCCTCGCGCTTAAAAGGTGAGTGGAGAGGCGCTGAAGGGGAAAAATTTGACCTGGTTGGCAGCCTGCTCTACGTACTGGGATTGGTAGGCTTCCTATATGGCATGTCCTCTATTTCAACCTCAACGGTTTCCAAGTATATTGCCCTGCTGGGATTATTATTGATAGTGATTTTTGTACGCTACGAACTGGTTCAGGTACACCCGTTGATAGAAATGAGATTATTTGTCCAAAATCTCCCCTTTGCTTTCTCTAATTTAGCGACCATGATTAATTATAGTGCAACCTTTGCGTTAGGCTTCTTAATTTCTCTTTACCTGCAGGTGGTGATGGGTCATAGTTCGCAGTCGGCCGGAATGATCCTCCTGGCGCAACCCCTGATAATGGCCTTGTTTTCTCCTCTGGCCGGAACCCTGTCTGACCGGATAGAGGCGCGCCTGGTGGCAACCGGAGGTATGTTGATTAGCACCATAGGCATATTTATGTTTGTTTTTCTGCGGGTTGATACCTCAATATGGATAATAATGGCCAACCTGGCATTCATCGGGCTTGGGTTTGCTCTCTTTTCGTCACCAAATACCAATGCGGTCATGGGCTCGGTTCAGCCCCGGCTGTATGGAATTGCCTCTTCAACTTTAGGAACAATGAGGCTGGTGGGACAGGCCTTAAGCATGGCATTAGTAACCTTGTTGATTGCCATTTACGTGGGTGATGTTCAATTGAGCGCGGTTGACCCTGAAGTCTTTATGAGAAGCATCCACACCTCATTTATATTATTCTCGATCCTTTGCTTTTTCGGCATATTCGCCTCTGTGGCTCGAGGTAAGGTTAACGAGGATAAAACCGGAAGCGGTCAGGTTGGTTAGCGGCGGAGTTGTAATAACCTGTAGTTTTTACCTGTCCCCAATGACTTGGTATAATTTGACTGAGAGGCTTAGGGATGGGGCAAATGACAGCAATTCTGGCAGTATCCGTAAACCTCCAGTTTGTGACCAGTTACCTGAAACCCCATCCTGGTTTCTAATAGTTCACCATATTGCTCGAAGGGGCAATCATCTACGGCAAACATTTGCTTGCAGCCTATACAGATAAAGTTATGCTTATGGATCATTTGATTCAACTCAAAAAGGCTTTTGCTGGCTCCGAAAATATTGGTCTTTAAAACCAAACCCTTTGCGACCAGGGTTTCCAGAATTCTATAGACCGTAGATATATTTATGGAAACATCATTTTTGTGCAGTTCCATAAAGACTTGATCAACGGTTACCGGCTGATATTGACTGGCCAGTACCTCCAGTATGGAATTCCGGCGCCGGGTATTCTTTAACCCGTTGCTCTTTAATAATCCCTCATAAGTATCATTTCTTGGCATCTTTCCATCCCCTATAAGCCCGACATTTTCATGGCGTACTACTAATAAAACTCTCTATCTGCCAGTAATTATCTATTTAAGCGCAGCTTCTAATGATTTTAAATTTTGTTCCATGATCTTTAAATAGGAATCCAGGGCAGCGTCGCCGGTAACTACTGGATCCAAGGTATATACCTGGGCCCCGGTTTCACGGGCAATAGTTTCAGCAGCTCGGGTAGAATACTGCGGCTCGGTAAAAAGTGCCTCGATATGAGAATCCCGAATCAGCTTGATGGTGTCTTTGAGTTCCAGGGGCGAAGGCTCTGAACCTGGCTCTCTCTCCACCACTGCCGCAATATGCAGGTTGAATTCCTGAGCAAAGTAAGGGAAGGCTTCGTGGAAGGTTACAATATCCTTCTTGGTCACTCCATCCAGACTCTGGTGCATCTTCTGGCTTAAAGTTTCGAGATTCTTGACATATGCCTCCGAGTTGCTTTGGTATTGGGCAGCGTTGGGCTTATCAATGGCAGCCAGCTGAGCCGCGATATTCTTGACTTGGGCCATGTTGCCGCTGACACTGACCCAAACATGGGGGTTCTCTTCTCCCCGGTTATTTTTTAGCAATTTAATACCTTGGCTGGCCTCAATTATTTTTAGATTGGGCTGCTGTTCGATAACTTTATTCAGAAATGCTTCCATTCCAGCACCGCTAACTACAAAAACATCCGCCTTTTCAAGAGTTTTTAAATCATCGGGAGTTAGCTGATAATCGTGTAAGCAGCCGGTCTGGGGTTTGGTCAGGTTACTCACCTGAACGCCTGGTACGTCCCGGGTAATATTAATAGTTGATAGGTAGATGGGATAGAATGAAGTTACCACTTTAATATCATTCGCTGCCTTATTGTTTGATGATACTTGCTCATTGGTTTGGGGGCTTGGCCCACATCCGCTCAGGATAATAAGCATGATAAGCAATATGGGCAGAAGTCTCTTAATTTTAGACTGCATTTTTGGTCCTCCTAAATAGTAATGGTTTGCATTTGCATTAATAGTGTATCGCTTTCCAGGATATATGTCCAGTTTTAGGGCAGATAGGATAGTTTTCCGTAGGTCGCTGGTCATGATACGAACAGGCTATTAAGTTAGTCAGGAAAGTTGCTAAAGCAGAGGGGCTATTTCTTGATGCTTACCAGGAGGGTTATGAGGAAAAACGCGGCAGAGCACAACACGATGGTTATGAGGAAAAACGCGGCAGAGCACAACACGATGGTTGCCCCGGTGGCAGTTCCCCAGTAATAAGACA
>CAZYJA010000087.1:0-5239 GCA_964647245.1 uncultured Syntrophomonas sp.
GTTATTCCACTTAATTCTGAAGGGTGACAGTGAGTTTGCCTCCTGGTTTACTTTTGTTCTACTGTAGTAAAAGCAGGGACGGTAAGGTAAAAGTAGGGACGGTTCTTGAATTTCCTAATACAAGATCCTAAAAAGGAAATTCAAGAACCGTCCCTACTTTTACCCAACCGTTTAGTATACGGTTTCTAAATTCACCTCTTCAAATTTATGTCCATGAAAGAGAGAATCAAGTATACTCAGCGCTATTTGCCGGTCCACTTCCCAGTAACTAGCCCCTGAATAGGTGTCTGTATAAGAATATCCGGGTAATGTCTGGGTTACTAGGTTACTATCATCAATTTTCAGAACTATGTTAGCAAGATAAAGCATATTGCCTGCGGAAATATTAGTCTGCACATTCTCCTGCAACGTAGATAATATATCGGGAATTTTAACTATAGTATCTTTTTGCAGGGTTTGCTTTATTAATGCGCTCAACAATCTCTGTTGCCGTTGGGTTCTCCCGATATCTCCATCTGGTGCTCCTCGATAACGCGCATATTTGAGGGCCTCTTTACCGCTTAAGCGTTGATATCCCTTAGTAAGGTATACATGTGAAGAAGGGCTGGATAAATTAATGTCTACGTCCATATACACCCCCCCTAATATATCTATTATTTTTTCAAATCCGGAAAAATTAGTGAGAATGTAGTAGTCAACATTAGTGCCCAACAGTTTTTCAACCACTTGGCAGCTGGCTTCCGGCCCCTGGAGCTGGTTTACCATGTTAATTTTTTTACTCTTATTGGGTGATGATATTCTGGTATCACGAGGTATCCATACTAATGCAGCTTTATTTATAGTATGGTTAATACTGACTAATATAATGGTATCACTGCGAGCCCTGATTTCATCCGGGCGGGCATCTATTCCCAATAAAAGAATATTTATAGGCTCCCCACTGGCCAATTCTTTAATTGGAATAGGAAGAGCTTTATCAATGTCGATGTTTAAAAGTATAGAAATTATTGTTAATAGTAAAATTAAGATTGGGGTTCTTAATCTTTTCATCGTTAATCCTCTTAAGGAAAAGTATTAATAGTTATATATACTAAGCCCGCTACAATTATAACCATCTCCCCCTGGTTTACTTTTGTTCTGCTTGATAATATATAATCACCGCCAATGCCCCACAAAGCAATCCTGTGGGATTGACATAATAAGCCGCTGCGCTGCCTGCAAATGCAGTTGTCGCGAAAATGAACAGGTATTTTAAAGGTGTCGGGGCCCCATGCATAATTTCCAGAATACTGCTTATCCATTTGTTTTCGTCTTCATTATTTATCTCATTTAGGTCTACGTCACCCATGTTAACCCTCCTTTACTTCATAGCTTATAAAAGCGACTGTAATATCTTATTACTATTAAGTATCAAATGTTCCTTATTTATGTAATGTCCCTATGCGCACTCCTCAATAGTTGTAAACATATCCCAGTTATACCTCAAGCACGGTTTCTATGATCCCCCCGTATTATGTAACGGAAGGAAAAGTAGGGAGGTGTATACTATATGTTGCATAAAAAATCGCCCAGAAAACCAGCGCAAACACTACCTAAGAAAAAAATTAATATCCCCAATCCGCTGGCTAAATCATTTGCGGGAAAATACTTTGTGGGTTACGCTGATGATCTCACCCTGGGAAAACACACCAGCGCGTGGGCAGGTTTGTTCAATCCAATGGGCTCCGGTGTATATATGTTTGTTAATGTATGGACCATAACTGAACTGCTGAACGTTACTCCCCTTAGGGCCCAGATTTGGTTTAACTCGACACTTCCAGGCCGACCGACTGTTGAAACTCTGGTCACTCCTGCCAATAAAGCTCTAGTTCCCCCTCCCAGGCCCCGGGTACAGCTGTTGAAGGCAAGTAATGTTATTGGTTCACCAACCGGCGGGGTTAAGGCTTTTGTCAGAAGAACTGACCCCGGAACCACCCAGGTTTTCGAAGAAGACGGAAAATATATCTTTGCTCCCGGCGGAAATTTAACCGTTTTTATATCAAATCCAGAAGCAGCGGCAGAGTTAGCATCAGCCCGGGTGGCATTCGGATGGTGGGAGGAAAAACGTTATACGTTGTAAAGATGAAAGTTTAAGCAGGGAAAATTAGGGACGGTTCTTGAATTTCCTTCCTAGGAAGGAAATTCAAGAACCGTCCCTAATTTTCCTAATTTTCCCTACTTTTCTGCTTTGCCCTACTTTTCCTAAACTAACTTGATGCCTTAATCATATGCTCCTCCAGCTTGAGCCGAATCGATGGGGGTATAAATTCTGATTTATGAGTAGCATAATTATAGTTTATAAACGTAGCTATTCCTGTAGCGCAAAGTGTTGCATCCTGGTAAACATTTTGCTCTAATGCAAAACTCGAATTACCAATACTCTTCACCCTAGTCGTCACTTCGACATCCTTACCCCCAACCATTTCATTGATAAAATCTACATTTATATTTGCCATTATCGTATGAGACTCCGTCTGTGTGCCAAGGGAAAACATCTGTCGAAACTCAGTGGACCCCTCCACTAACCATACTATAATAACGTCAGCCCTTATGTGTCTCGCTATATTGACCTCGGATATTCGAGGTACGAAGGTCCTTTTGAACACAATCTCACTCCTCGCCTAAATTCCCCGTACGGTTTCTAGCTTAATTTCCCAAACCTATTAATATATTATAGGTAATTTCGTCCCCCGAAAAAAGGTCTGGGGTATTTTTATCACCACAAGTTATGATAGATTTACCACCGCCCATACCACCTGCTACAACCCCCAAAACATGTTAATCACATCTTCATTAACAATTCTTGCTTCTTAGAGGTAAATTCTTCCTCCGTCAATATTCCTTTGTCTCGTAATTCACTGATTTTTCGTATTTGATCCGGGATATCAATTACTGGATTGACTGAGTCTACTGATTTCCCTATTTTTTGCTGAACAATTTGAACAAATTGCTCCGCATTTTCTTGGACGAATTTCATAGTATATTTCTTTTTGCCAACAAATAGTAAAATATTATGTCCATATAAAAAGGTATCCTGAAATTCAATTGAACTAATATTTGCATAGGGAAATATCTGTAATTTATCGCCAAAAAGTTTACTTATATAAAGGATAACCCTCCTATCAGTAGCAATATACAATGCGGGGTGCTGCCTACCCAATACGCCTTTTTCCGTTGTACCATTAAGCACTAATAGAATTGTTTCTTCCGGTTCTAAATGTTTTTGTGCTTCATTAAATATAGATTTATACAAAGACATAAAAATTTAGCTCCTTTTACAATTTTGTTTACTTCTCGGGTCACTTCATACCAATCAGAGTAAAGAAAATAGTTAGCCAACCCACCTGTTTGGCCACCCCAACCTATAGGCAGTGAGAGTCTACCTACTTAAAAACATATAATTTTTACCTAATCAATCTATCATATCAGCATGTTATAAACAATTTTATTAATATATTTTTGCTTCAGAATGCTAAAAAACCTTGATGCTATCGGTATAAATAACGTTTGCTTAATCCTGGCTTTGGTCTTGCTCGATAACCAGGCCTTCCACGTGATGCTTGCTCATGATTTTACGTTTTTTGCGGTTCTCTTTGGTTTCAAAAAGAATGTCCATATCATAATTTTCCGGATACAGGTCCTCACGGTCAATATGCAGGGTAAGTCGTTTGTTGTTAATAACATATTTTTTGCCCAACACCAGTATCACTAGATCACCCCGCCCATTCTGCTCCTCACATACTATACCGGTCCGTTGCATGGTGCTGATGTAGACCCGGTCCCCTCGCTTAAGCTCTTTCTTTACATAACGTTCGCTGCGCTCTCGCTTCTCCTTTTCTTTATGGTATTCTTCCGTCTGGCGCTTTTCTTCCAGATGTATTTGAATGTCCTTCTGATCTATGATGCTCTCCACATATTGAGCATAATCGCCTTTATAGGCAACTCTTTCTCCGTAAGTAATTTCATGGGCCCGCTCCAAGATATGCCTATCCATCCCTAATCTCAAGGCAATAAGGAAGGCGTTGCTGTCTCCCCAGTTGCCAATCTGCAGCTGATATAGCGGGCGAAGGCTTTTAATATCAAAAGCCATACACCCATTTTCAAACCCGGGCGTATTCAGAGCATATTCTTTTATCTCCCCAAAGTGAGTGGAGGATACAATGGTAGCTCCCCGCTTAAATATCTCCTCCAGCACCGCAATTGCAAAGCCCCGTCCCTCAGCCGGATCGGTCCCTGCACCGAGCTCATCCATAATTACCAGGGTGGAGGGGCCGCAGGTCTTAATAATCATTTGCAGGTTTTTCACATGCGATGAAAATGTACTCAGGGATTGCTCAATACTCTGTCCATCACCAATATCCGCCAGTATGTCGGTGAAAACGGCAAACTCACTGCCTTCTGCTACCGGCACATGGAGACCGCTCTGCACCATCAAGGTCAATAAGCCGACCGTTTTCAAAGCAACGGTTTTCCCTCCCGTATTGGGACCGGTAATCACCAGGGCTCGATAATCCTGGCCGATGCTAAAATCAAGCGGAACTGCGGTATGACCCAGCAACGGATGCCGGCCTTGACGAATCTTAATATCATTCGAACGATTAAGTCTAACTGCCTGCATTTCCATACTACGGCTATACTTAGCCTTAGCGAATACAAAATCATAATGCGCCATCGCTTCCATATTGATAGATATCTCCTGGCGATGCTCCCCTACCTGCCCGGATAAATCGGCTAATATCCGATATACTTCCTGGGTTTCCTCCATTTGCAATAAATTTAGTTCGCCCTGCAGCTTGGTGACTACAGCCGGCTCCATGAACACCGTTGAACCAGTGGAGGACATATCCAAGACCTGGCCGGGGAATTTTTTCATATCCTGCCGCCGCACGGGCACCACATATCGGCCGCTCCTGCTGCTGACAACTGCATCCTGCAGCATATCCTTATAGGTAGCCGAACGAAGAATATCGGCTAGTTTTTGCTTGATCTGATCTTCCACCAGTAAAATCCTTTTACGAATCCGAGCCAGTACACTAGTAGCCCGATCATCAACTCGGCCATTAACGATACAGCGATTGATTTCCTCACCCAGCTCTTTTAATTCATACATAGACCAGGCATAAGCGGTAATCCTGGGGCCAATCGACTGCATACTATCCATGTATTTCCTCACCCGTTTCACCCCCTCCAGCAAGTTCTG
>CAZYJA010000087.1:5250-9669 GCA_964647245.1 uncultured Syntrophomonas sp.
TTCCTTTTCTGCTTTCACCAGGCAGGCTTGGATACCCTCCATGGCAATCAGGGGTACACTGGAATTGACTGCCAGCATCGCCGCCGCCTCAGTAGTTTCAGTCATCCAAACATTTATGATGTCGATATCCTGGCACGGCTGAAGCGCAGCAATTTTCTGCCGGGCCTTTTCAGTCAAGGCATATTTCTTTATTTCCTCTATCACCTTATTGAACTCCAGGATATTCATTGTATATTGATTCATTTGTATCACTCCAATTTTCATAAAAATAAGGGCTGCGAAAGAACACGGTGGCTCCTTCACAGCCCTCAAAGCTAATTAATGCTGTATCCCCTGTAAAAGGGTATAAAAATACCGTGCAGAGCACGGCACTCATCTCAACAATTATAATTATATATGCCGCCAGTGTTCATACTCCTTCATCCGCGCAGCCCCAAGCAATCGCCTAATTTCAGACACATTTAATCACGGATCAAGGTCCATATCAAGTTATGGTTAGTTATGAACTACCCCGGACATACATTCATCCCTTACTTCAAGATTTATTAAAAGACAATTTAAAAATAACCCAACCGTGGTAAAATGTCAAGGCTTGTTAACCACCGGATGACGCTGAGAGTCTCCCAAAAGGGTCCAGGTCACGAGCAGACGTTACTTTTTGGCCCGGGTGAAATCCTTTATCCCGATTCCGGGAGCTTTGTAACGCGCCCAATAATAAGTCAAGGAGGTATAAACAAAGAAGCGGTTGACCCAAGGATTGCGCAGTAGAGCCCAAAACAGCGCGTAAACTACATAGATGATGACCAGCGATAGGAGCCAGGAGGTTATGTGTTCAACTGAATAAAAGGCTGTTTCGGAAATTTTCAGGCCATGGTCTGCTAAAAAGCGTTGAAAATATATGCTGACCGGGATCGAACCCGTGATCGCGATCATCAGAGCTGCCATGGAATGCGATGTCTCGATAGCCTGCAGAGGGCAGATATTCATACAGCGCATACAGCTCTCGCAATAGAAGCTCCAGTAGGGACGGTCAGCAATAATCTGGATAGCACCGACCGGGCAGTGCTCAGCACATATTCGGCAGCCATTGCAACGCCTGGACGCAAAGAAAGTTTTGGCCAAAAAGAACCTCCCTATCGCTAAATACAGCAGACTAATGGGAAGTACCGCTAGATCCAGCGGGAGGAACAAGCAGAAACTAAGCGGGAAACTTCGCCTATTGGCAAGCAGTGCACTGCTAAATCGGTCAACGATGCCGCGACAATGCTTGACGATGTCATTAACCGTGTGCGGGAACAAGCCGGGATGAATGGAAATCCAGTTGGATGGCATATCAAGTGGTAAAACGCCTTGAATACGATATCCCTTGAGAGCCAGGATCAGCATCGGCAGTAGGATGGCTATGCCGGAGAGGCCAGGGGTATACCACCGGCCGAGTTTCATGCCGGCGCGAGTGTTCAGCAGAAAGATTGAATTACGGCCGCGCGGGAAACATAGTATAAATTTAAGCATATACCAGGGAATATTAAAACCGTGGGTGGGATAGGCAAAACCCAACCGGACGTCCGGCAATGGCTGGGGAATAGAGTGGATGTCAAAACGGTCTATAGCTTGCACCCTGGCTTTGACTCCGGCCTGGCTGGCATTTTCAGAAAGCCAGCGGCTGGCACACAATGAGTTTCCGGTACCGGTAAAATAGTAGGTCATCACTTGGGCAATCATCCCAGACAGCCTCCTTTAATAAACTGGCGTGATAATTCTATGAAAAACCAGTTTACTATTTGTTTTATAAAATATTCTGCCACTCTCTGCGGTTATAAAGGATACGCAGGATATGGACTTCGCACTTTTCTTCATCAATAATATAGAATGCGATATAGTTTTCGACCAACAGCTTGCGGACTCCCTTTGTAGCATACGGTTGCTCCTGAACAACGCTGTGCCGCAACGGCAAAGACTTAAGCGTCAGAATCTGTTCCTTGATCGAAGTATAAACTCGCCTGGCCATCACAGGCTCTTTCAGCGTATCCGTTATATAATGAAGAAGGCCTTGCAAATCCCTCTCAGCAAGGAATTCGATGATAACCTTATACTCTGTCAAAGCCGAATTCCCTCTCAATCTCAGCAAATACTTCTTCTGCCGAACGACCTATTCCCTTTTTCATGGATGCCAGGCCTTCGTCAAGTAGGCGGTGCAGTTCATATTTTCCGCTCAAACGCTCATACTCCGCATTTGACAAGATAACCAGATCGCCTGTTCCATTCTTGGTAATAAACACCGGCTCATTATATTTATTGCAAAACTCTGAAATTTCATTGTATTTATTGCGTAAGTCTGAACTCGGTCTGATAGTGGCCACAAATAACACCTCCTTTTGTTTCATACTCATATTTTATCAAAATATTGATACGTTTATCAATTTGAATCTGTGCTTGTCTTCATTTAAATGCAAAGCCTGCAACAGCTCTTCCCCAGTAGCAAAGATTATTTCAGGCACATGCTTAAGGGGGATCCTGATCGTTTTTACTAATACTACTTGATTGCATATTACGCGGTTTTAGGGTTACAGCTACCGTGAAATCAGTGAATACTTTACCGGAATAATATATATCATCAACACGATTCAATTCTTTAACTTTTGCTTTAGTGCACTAGCAAAAGAATTTTGGAACATTATCAAGGTTGATCTCCTAAGGGGTTTAAATTAGATTTAGAGAAATAATTTTTTCTTACGGTCCTTCTGCGAGTAATATTTTTAGTATCGGAGAGGGGAGCTGGTCTGAAATGTATGCCGAATTTACTCTCTAACAACACTTTACACCTTGGTTTTCAGGGGATTTTTTCTGTTTGGGTTCGAGATCTCATTATTTAACCTGTAATTGTTTGGTCCAATCCACCAGGGCCTGTAAAAGTCGGGAAATTGCCTTGCGGCTATATTCATCAATTAATTTGCCATCCTGGTCAAACTTGGTATTGGCATTCATAATAAATACTTCGGGTGTATTAAGGGGTAAGAGATTAAGTACCACACAGACCTGACGCAGGTGATACTGAGCCCGTACTCCACCAAACATACCAATAGAAGCACTCATTATAGCTAGGGGCTTATTCTTTAATGGTGAATTTGAACCACGTGATGCCCAGTCTAGAGCATTTTTTAACACAGGTGGAATGGAATAATTATACTCCGGGGTAGATATAAGAATAGCATCGGCAGAAGCAAGTTTCTCTTTAAATTCTGTGACAGCTTGCGGAATCCCTTCAGCTTCTAGATCTTCATTAAAAAATGGTATAGAAGCTAGATCTACTATTTCCAAGCTAGCTCCTTCAGGCAACAATTCACTAGCGGCTCGCAGAGCTGCTTTATTGAATGAATTACGGCGCAGACTTCCAGTAAACCCAATAATTTTTACATTGGTATCCATTAGATATCACCCCTTTTTGTTAATAGTTTACTATACTTACTTTGGTCCCGTTTATAATACTTCTTTGTTAAATCCATATCGTTTATAACTAACTTGTGCCGAGTTGAATCATGAATAATCGACCCAATAAAAACAGATTCATTGATGCTGAACTAATGATGTCTTTGTATTAAAGCAATTTAGTATAGTTTCTCTTACCGGAAACTATACGCCTGATTTCTACAATGTCACCAACCACAACATAAAACACCAGGTAGTCATTAATAACAAGCATTTTATAGCCCTTATTGGCCAATCGCCGGTTTTTAGGGGTGACCCCCATATTAGGGAAGTATTCTAAATTAAGGATAGCTAAATCAATCTCATTCAAGAGGTTGGCCGCAGCTCCGGGGTCATATGCGACAATATAAGTAAATATTTCTTCTAAATCTTCATATGCCAGCGGCAAATATTCTACGTAATGTTTATCCATTAAGCCGCGCCCTTAGCCTTGACATGACTTCACGATGAGGTATTCGTTTAGCTCCCTCTACACTTTGAACTTCGGCTTCATCTAATTTGTCATACAACTCCATAAGTGCTTGCTGTTCTTCATATAGCCTTTGGCTCATTACTACCAAGTGACCCTTTCCGTTCTTAGTGATGAAAACTGGCTTTTGTTCTTTGATACAGATTTCTTCGATTTCGGGGGTCTTATTTCGCAGGTCAGATACTGGACGAATAACTGGCATTGTACTCACCTCGTATTTTTTATGATATTATTATATCATAATTATGATAAATTGATTCTCTTTTAATAACAGAAGTAAAGTCAATTATCGTATACGCACCCCTAGATAGTTCCAAATAAAAAAGCTCCTGCGTATTTACAATAATGCAAATCAGCAAAAGCTCAATATATTGGCATTTTTGGTGTCGGAGAGGGGACTTGAACCCCTACGCCTCTCGGCATACGCCCCTCAAACGTACGTGTCTGCCGGTTCCACCACTCCG
>CAZYJA010000088.1:0-5625 GCA_964647245.1 uncultured Syntrophomonas sp.
CCGTACAAGCTTATATAGGTAAGGCGTACATTTTTCTCGTCACTTCCAACTGGCTTGCCAATTAGAGCTTGATCCCCGGTGACATCTAGTATGTCATCGGTAATTTGAAAGGCCAGCCCAAAATGATGCCCAAACTGAGTGAGTGCTTCCAGGCCGGCCTCATCCAATTGACCTAGAATAGCTCCAGCCCGCAAAGACGCCTTAAATAGTTCCCCGGTTTTTAAACCATGTAATACACCTAGATCATAATCTTGATTCTTATCGGCAGCCAGATCCATTACCTGTCCCCCGATCATCCCCTGACTCCCGGCAGCGTGGGCTACCTCACGGATTACCCGCACCACATCTTTTAACTGTATTCCATCAATAAGCGCATTATCAGCCATAACCTCAAAAGCACCGGTTAGAAGAGCGTCACCAGTAAGAATTGCATTAGCTTCTCCAAATGCTTTATGGCAAGTGGGCTTGCCGCGGCGGAAATCATCGTCATCCATGGCGGGAAGGTCATCATGTACCAATGAGTATGAGTGGATCATTTCCATGGCACAAGCGGTCGGTATTACCTGCTCCGCCTTTCCGCCTGCAATTACAGCTCCTTCCATAACCATAATGGGTCGCAGTCGTTTTCCCCCGTTTAATACTGCATAATGCATGGCCTGGTGAATAAGAGGCAGATTTTGTGATCCAGCACCTAGATAGTTCTCCAGACAACCCTCTATGTATTCTTTACGCCGCCTTAACTCTTGCATAAAAAGATCCATGTTAAAGCTCATTTTATTAAAACCCTTTCTTCAAATATTTTAGATTTAGAGTTCAAATTCTATTATTTCCAGTTCTCCGTTTAGCTTTTGGAGCAGAGTTTTAACTTTGCCATCGGTTTTTTTCAGTTCCTGTTGGCAATACAGGGATAGCTTTACCCCTTCTTCAAACACTTGTAAAGCTTCTTCCAAGCTTAACTTACCTGACTCCAACTGCTCCACCAGGGCTTCTAATTTTTCCAAAGCCCCATCAAAATTTATATTTTCCATCTCTTTACCTTCCCCTTACCCGTTATCACCACTTGTAGCCGACCATTGGCAACTGTAACCTGCAGCTCATCCCCAACTTCCACCTCATCAATGTCTTTGATCACACGCTGATCCTGGCTAACAATGGCATAACCCCTAGTCATCACCTTCAACGGACTGAGATTATCGAGGCCCCCTATAGCCAGCGTTAATTGGTGTCCTTTTTCGCGTATATTGTCTGACATGGCTTTCTTTAGGCGCTGCTCTTTTTCGCGCCAAATTTCCTCTTTCTTTTGCAGCAGAAGACGGGGTTCTTTCCAGACCTGCTTCATCATAACCCTATCTACCCTTTCCTCCCGATTGGATAGGATACGGCTCATGAAACGGGTTAACCTGGCGGTGCAGTTTTCCAAATTCTTTTTTAAAACCTCATAATCTGGCACTGCATATTGAGCAGCCTGGGTAGGTGTAGCCGCTCTTAGGTCCGCAGCCAGGTCACAAAGGCTAAAATCCACTTCATGTCCCACCCCGGAAATAATCGGAATATGGGACTCATAAATTGCATATACCAGTTCCTCACTGTTAAATGCCATGAGATCTTCCAGAGAACCACCACCGCGCCCTACAATAATAACATCTACCTCGCCATATTCATTAAGGAGCCGCACCCCCCGGGCAAGTTCCCGAGCCGCTTCGGTTCCCTGAACCGAGCTATGCGCAATAACTACCTCTACTCCGGCATGACGTTGTTTGAGAACCTTTAATATGTCGCGCAGAGCTGCCCCGTCCTGAGAACTAACTATACCCACCCGACTCACCATCAGGGGTATCTTCTGCTTCTTTTCCAGCGCGAAATACCCTTCGGCAGCCAACCTGGCTTTCAATTGTTCAAGGTGCAGGAACAATCCGCCCTGCCCGTAAGGTTGCATTTCTTCCCCATATACCTGATATTTACCCTGGCGGGCAAAAACCGAAACACTGCCGCGTAACAGTATTTCCATGCCGTCCTCGGGTTTAAACTTAAGGTGTTGCGCTTTACTTTTGAACATTACACAGCTTACCGCCGCATTCTCATCTTTCAAGGTGAAATAAATATGCCCCGATTGCTGGTACAACCGAAATCCAGATATTTCACCCTTCAGCCAAAAATTCTGCAGTATCTCATCATGGTCCATGACCCGGCTAATATAAGCGTTTAGCATGCCTACGGTTATATAATCTTTCACAATTCCAACCTCATTTATCCCTTACCGGACGCCTGGGATAAGTTTTTCATTAGGTGGGCAATCAGGAGTGGACCCATTCCGCCCGGAACTGGCAAAAGATGACCCTCGACCCCTGCCATCCCATCTCGATCTACATTCCCACAGGTGCGGTCCTGAAACCAATGAAATCCTGCATCTATGATTAGAGCCCCAGCTTTGACCCCCTGATGGTCGACCAGGTGGGGAGTACCCTTTTCAATTATGGCGATATCAATATCTTGCATTGCCTCCGGGTAATATTGCGGAATTATAGCCACTTCGCATAGTTCCTTAATAAACATCAAGGCCAGGGGCTGAATTACATCGAAGGAATCACCAACCAACAGAACCTTTTGGTGGGCCAGGGGGCTCCTAAACCTATGGCAGATATCGATACAGGCCAAGGCTGCGCAGCTTATAAAACTGGGTTCAGCCCCCATTAACCGACCCCGGTTAACCGGGCTGAATCCGTCCACATCCTTATAAGGGGCAATAGCCTCCAGAAACTCCTCCCGGAATGGCTCCAAAGAATCCGGGATCGGCAGCTGCAATAATATTCCATCTACTTCCCGGTCCTGGTTAAGGTTGCGGATTTGTTCCAACAGGCTTTCTCGCCTAGTGTCTTCCGGCATTTTTATTATTTTGGCTTTTCCGCCTATGGCATCAATGGCACTTTGCTTCAATCCAATGTAAAGTGCATTTTCCTGGTTATTGCCCACGTCGATTATCGCCAGGCAGGGGCAAGTTCCGGTCCGGGCATTTTTTTCCTTTAATACCGCCCTTATCTCATCAGATATGGTTTTACCGCTAATAATTTCCATGATAAGCCATTCCTTTCACACCAAGTAACAAGAAGGAACAAGGGGACGGTTCTCCTGTTCCCAAAACTCAAAGGAGGAACAGGAGAACCGTCCCCTTGTTCCTTCCTCGTCCCCTTGTTACCCAGAACTGTCCCCAAATATATCACTGATTATCTACCCGGATCTTGTCCAATATGGCATTAATGAAACCTACAGAAGCCGACTCACTATAACGCTTGGAAATTTCAATGGCCTCATCAATTGCCACTACTGCGCGGCCTCCTTCCATATAAAGCATTTCGTAACAGGCCAGACGCAGCAGATTTCGATCTACCGACGGCATCCTCTGGACGGTCCATTCCTTGGAATATCGAGATATGTTTACGTCCAAAGCTTCTAAATTAGCAACGGCACCGACAATTAGATTCCATGCAAATTCGCTGTCTTTTTCTGGTAAGGGGGCCTCCTCCAGGAGGTAATCGAAAGCTGCACGGGGGTCAGCATTTACTTGGTCGATCTGAAACAGAACTTTGAAGGCAAGTTCCCGCGCTTTTCTTCTGCTCAAATTTATCTCCTTCCTAATTCCCTTGCTAGTCTCTGGATTTAAAGAGATTTCTCAGCCAAATCTCAAAATCCACATTGTCATCAAGTTTCTTGCCAATCGCATAACCGGCAAATATAAATAGCGCGATAAAAATAGTACGCCAAAATCCAAAATTAATAAACAGGATACTGGCTATAAAACCCAGTAAAATACCGACAGTTTTACCGCGATGTTCATTTAATAAATTGAGTAGAATTTTTTCTAACATAATGCCTCCTTATTTGCTGACTACATTAAAATCGTCGACCAGAACCTTAATCTCAGCAACCTGAAGACCACCAATTTTCTCCAAATGATCCCTAACCGCCACCTGCAGAGACTGGGCCATTTCGGGGACGGTCTGTTCGGGATTAATCATGATGTGCAACTTAACCATTAGCCCACCGGAAGTATTCCTAACTACGGACTTAATATCTTTGACGCCTTCCACCTGCTTGACAGCCTTCATTATGATAACTTTGATAGCCGCAATACTAATGGAAACCTCTCCCGACAATCCCTTTTCTACCTGCACGGCATTAGTGCTGCTGGAGGGTCTAATACTCCACACCAGCATAGCTAAGGATACAATGCCTACTATTATCCCAACCGTGACCATTACCAGCTTATTTCCCGGGGTAGCAACTGCCATATTATAATAGCTCACGGGGTCAACCCATTCTAAAGAGACCGCGACTACCACAACAGCGATGACTAACATCATTAGACTATACACCAATAGACCCAAGCGCCCTATTACTGGCATTGTCACCTCTCCTTTCTTAGCTCTGCCTAAATTTCACCCGTGTATTACTCCGGCCTTTCACCCTGGCCTTTATTCTCAAAGCTTGACCCCTCGGGCCCCGTGTTTGCTAGCACTAAGCGCTCACCATTAATGTTCTGCCCTTCAGTTGAGTGGGCTTTGACCTTGTCCAGCGTGAGAAACGCTATGAGTATGCTGCCGTATTTATGTATTCGATAGCCCTGCAAACAGATAACCCCCTGTATTATCAGGGGGTTATCTCAACTGTTTTGCCATAATTAATCCGTTTTAGAATCAACCGCCCCGTCAATTTCTTCAGCCGCTTTCTTGGTCATAACCGACACCACATGGACGTTTACCGCCGATACAGTTAATCCCGTCATGGTTTCAACTGCTAACTTAACTTCTTTTTGTACATTTTCGGCAACCTTAGGAATAGCATAACCAAATTCAATTACAATAAATATATCAATACTGGTTTGTTCTCCGCTAGCCTCTACTTTTATTCCCTTGCCAAGATTCTTTTTGCCTAATTTTTCTACTAAGTCGATGCCCCATCCGCCGCTCATACTGGCTACCCCTTCAACGTCGATAGCGGCTAGGCCTGCTACTGTGGAAACAACTTCGTCAGCAATACGAATAACACCTAGATCATTGGGGATTTCAGGCTTTTTATTGTCCATTAATTCCACCTCCGATGTATTTATACTAATATTGTACCAAACCAACACAGGACTTATCAATGTTTCTGCTCATTCTATGCCTAAATGGTAACAGTTCCTCTATCACTTGGAAAGGAATTGCTAAATATTATTCATTCGACGCTGAATGAAATTGGTGTAAACCTCTCCTTTTTGGAAAAAGGCATTATCTAAAACCTTTAAGTGAAAAGGTATAGTGGTAACAACATTCTTAATTGAAAATTCATGCAGGGCTCTCCTCATTCGGGCAATCGCTTCTTCCCGATCTCTCCCCCATACAATTACTTTGGCGATCATTGAATCATAATAGGGTGGTATAGAATAACCTGTATATACCGATGAATCTATTCGCACTCCCGGACCTCCGGGGAGCAGGTATTGTTCTACAACCCCCGGAGAGGGACGGAAGTCATTGTCCGGATCTTCGGCATTGATTCTACATTCAATAGCCCAGCCATGTATGTGGATATCTGCTTGCTTATAGCTTAACACCTCCCCGGCGGCAATGCGCAATTGTTCCTTAATTA
>CAZYJA010000088.1:5635-9573 GCA_964647245.1 uncultured Syntrophomonas sp.
TGGAAAACCTAAGCTAATTCGTAATTTTTCAATTAACAGATAAACAAAAATAAAAGAGATAAGTGAGAAAAAATTTGGCAGAATCCAATTTAAGTACAAAATATCGATGCCAGTAACCATTTCAGTAACTGGATGTTCTACCTGCACCCGCGTGTTCATTTCAATAAAATAAAAGTTCTTTTGTTTATCAACCAGGAACTCCACCGTGCCGGCACTGGTATAATTGGCTGCCCGGGCCGCCCTGACGGCTACAGCTCCCATTTTATCCCGTAATTCTTCATCCAATAGCGATGAAGGTGATTCTTCCAGGAGTTTTTGGTGACGCCTTTGCAGCGAACAATCTCTCTCCCCCAGGTGAATTACATTACCGTGCTCATCTGCCAGTATCTGCATCTCAATGTGTCGGGGCTCTTCAATATATTTTTCTATATACACTTCATCGTTGCCGAAGGCGGCCCCGGCTTCCATCTTAGCCATAGCCAGGGCATCCTTCAAGGCTGCTTTGCTGTGAGCCAGCCGCATTCCGCGCCCTCCGCCGCCCGCCGAGGCCTTGATTATAACCGGGTAGCCTATATTTTCCGCTATGGCAATAGCTTGTTGATAAGACTGAGCCGCCCCATCACTACCAGGCACTACCGGCACATCGACTGTTTTAACCAATTCTTTGGCCTTAACCTTATCCCCCATTAAATCGATTACCTGGGCTTTCGGACCGATAAATTTTATTTTATTAACTTCGCACAGCTCCGCAAAATAAGCATTCTCAGCTAGAAACCCATAGCCTGGATGTATAGCCTGGGCTCCGGTATTTACAGCCGCAGCGATAATGTTGGCCATATGCAGATAGCTTTGATTAGCAGGAGCTCCACCAATGCATACTGTTTCATCTGCCATTTTGACATGGAGATTATCTCGATCGGCCTGAGAATAAACCGCTACGGTAGATATATTCAACTCCCGGCAGGCCCGAATAATTCGCAGGGCAATTTCTCCCCGGTTAGCAATCAAGATTTTGGTAAACAAGTAACCACCTCTAATCTTTCTCAATCAGAAATAACACCTGATCATATTCTATAGGTGCGGCGTTGGCTACTGCGGCTTCTACTATGGTGCCATCAAATTCCGCCTTGATCTCATTCATTAGTTTCATTGCTTCCAGAATACAAAGGGTTTGCCCTTTGCTTATATGATCTCCGATCTGCACAAAAGGTTGCGCATCTGGCGAAGATGCATTATAAAAAGTTCCTACCATAGGTGCATGTACCGCTACAATTCGATCATTGACGACCTCGGGCAGAATTGCCTTAGGTGCAGGCAACGGCATGCTGGCAGGTGTTGCCTGGCTATCATGGTTAACCGATGACTTCCGCAGACTAATTTTATAATTGTCTTGCTGTACTTCCAACTCGGCAATCGATGTCTGGTCCAGTAAAAGAATTAAATCTTTTAGCTCATCTATATTCATCTTTTCATCTCCCTTGACCTTTGCTATCTGTCGTGATTCAGGATTTTTTCTGGTATCCGTCCTGGTTTCAGTTATCTTCGGATCTATCTCATCCACAGTCGATATTTGCGGGATATCTTCATCAGTCCTTAACTTTCTATACTCGAAGAATTTCAATGCCACCTGCGGAAACAAGAGGTAGGTCAAAATATCTTCCTCATTATCAGATATACCCGCCATTTCCTGGCGGCCTTTTTCCCAAGCCGGTGGGATTAAATCCGCCGGCCGCACCGTTATTACTTCATTATCGCCAATTATTTTCTCTATGATACTTTTCTCGATCGGTGCAGGAGGTTTCCCATATAGCCCGCGTACATAGTCCTTTACTTCCCCAGGACATAATTTGTAACGCTCTCCCATTAACACGTTAAGCACCGCCTGGGTACCTACAATTTGACTGGTTGGGGTAACCAGAGGAGGATAGCCCAGATCCTTGCGTACTCTGGGTATCTCTTCCAAAACTTCACCCAAGCGATGAGATGCCTTTTGCTCCTCCAATTGGGAAACAAAATTGGATATCATCCCCCCCGGAACTTGGTGTTCGAAAACCTTCATATCGGAGATTCTGGTGATACCTCGTTCAAAACCTTTGTGCTTGCGAATTATTTCAAAATAATCAGCAATTTCGAACAACTGATGCAAATCCAAGCCGGTATCCCATGGTGATCCCTGTAAAGCTCTTACAATGGTTTCCACGGGGGGCTGAGAAGATCCAAAGGCCATGGTAACGCTAGCGGTGTCAATAATGTCCACGCCTGCTTCCGCCGCTTTAATACAGGAAATAGCTGCCAATCCGCCTATGTAATGGGTATGTAGTTGGATGGGCAATCCCACTTGTTCTTTCAATAACTTTACCAGGTCATATGAAATATAAGGTGATAAGAGTCCTGCCATATCCTTGATACAAATAGAGTCAGCACCCATATCCTTTAAATTGAGGGCCATTTGCACAAAATGCTGCATGGAATGCACCGGACTGGTAGTATATACCAAACAACCCTGCACATGTTGACCGGTCTTTTTGATGGCCCGCATGCAAGTTTCCAAATTGCGGATATCATTTAAGGCATCAAAAACCCGAAAAATATCGATCCCGTTTTCAGCAGCCTGGTAAACAAACCTTTCGACTACATCGTCGGCATAATGAGCATAGCCTACCAGGTTTTGCCCCCGAAGCAGCATTTGCAGCTTGGTCTTTTTAACCCGTTGGCGTATGAATCTTAATCTTTCCCAAGGGTCTTCATTTAAATATCGAATCGAAACATCAAAAGTTGCTCCTCCCCATACCTCCAAAGAATGATAGCCAACATTATCTAATTGTTCCAAAACCGGGCTCATATCTTCAGTCGTCATTCGGGTTGCCCACAGGCTCTGATGTCCGTCCCGAAGACTAGTATCGGTAATCTTAATTTTGGCCATTTCACACCTCCGCCAGTTCGAGGCAAGTGTCTAAAGTAACTTACCTCAATACAAATGTACTCAGGCCGAAACCTGAGCACCGATTTTTCTCCACTAGTGACATTATATGAATAATGATTTATTATTTCAATGATTTCGGCCCATGTATACAACCAGCTATGGCCCAGTATGCTGACGTTTGACTATCGAGATATTCTTTTCAGTATATCCCGTGGCCATACTTACCGCTCTTTTTATCTGCTCCTGGCCTTCGATTTGCATGCTGTTACTCTCAACCATTACGGTGATGCCGTTAGGGGTAATAATTACCGCACAGTCCTGGAAACCCTGAGATTTAATCATAGCTTCAGCCTGCATTTCCTTTTCGGCTTCTTCGGCCAGCTCGACCAGTTTCAAAGCAGCTATATCACGAGCTTTCTTGTCGCTGGCTACATTATTGGCAATTTCTCTAAGTAATCCGGTCTCCTTACCCCGGACCCGTTCTCTCTCCATGCGATATTCGGCAAAAAAATTGGTCTGATCCGAAGATTTTACCAGGCTTTTTAGGGCGTTATCTAAATTATCGGATTCGGCCGGGGTATTGATGGCTGAATTTGATTGCACATTCTGGTCCAGTTGGCTTAAATTAATTCCCACCATCGGAATAAAAATTAATGCTATTAGAAGGGCAATGGCCGTTTTCGTTCGGTTAACAACAATCATTGATTTTCTCCTTTCCGGGCCACCACCCTGACCTGGTGGGGGGAGACATTTAAAAGCGTGATAGTGGCATCGGTAAGTTTCTCCTTAACCAACCCATTTCCGGCCCCATCGGCCACAACCAATACCCCCACCACTTCCGGAGCACTATCCTCCACCAGCAGGGCAGAACCACCTGATACCGCAATATCACTACTTTGACTATCCTCCTTGATATTTCTATCACCACCGCTATGATCCATCTCCTGGGTTTCCCGTCGCTCATTCTTGGTATTGCGGGCATAACTTTTCAAGCCATCTGAACTTAGGGTTATAC
>CAZYJA010000089.1:0-9552 GCA_964647245.1 uncultured Syntrophomonas sp.
AAAACGTCCCCTTGGCGTCCCCTTGGCCGTCCCTTGGCTGAGGTTTATAATCTATAAATGATACTTTTGGCAGTGGAATCAAGTTTTGATAAAGGAAGAAGTAGAATAAGCACCTCATCTTGCTCATAGACATGGTATAAATTGCTTGTCGATGGGGTGTGCATGTTGACCAACAGTATAGAGTGGGGTATATTGGCGGGGCTGGGCACTGTTCTAGGTGCTTTACTTATGTTTGCCAAGAAAAATTGGAGTTCCAAGAGCCTGGCTTTTTACCTGGGTATGGCTTCTGGGGTTATGGTGGCAGTGGTGGTTTTCGACATTCTTCCTTCCGCTTTTCTATACTCGGGCTTCCTTAAGGTTACGATAGGTTTCTTAGTAGGAGTATTACTTATCGCATCATGGGATGTAACCTTGTTTAGCAAGACCAGTGGGACCCAAACCTTGTACAGTTTAGGCTATCTGGTTATGCTGGGGATTGCCATGCATGATCTGCCTGAGGGTATGGCCATTGCACTAGGTGAAGAGATGAAATCAAGAACCGGAATGGTTATTGCGCTGGGGATTGGAATTCATAATATTCCTGAAGGAATGGCCATCGCTGCTCCCTTAATAATGGCGGGTATAAAGAAATCAACCATATTCATGCAAATACTAGCCGTTGGACTAATCACTCCATTGGGAACCTTACTAGGGAAATATTTGGTCTCCACTTTGCCGTATCTTTTGCCTCTGTTGCTGGGGATGGCTTCAGGTATAATGTTTTACTTGGTTTTATTTCAACTCTGGCCTCAGGCCAAACTTAAAGACCGAAAAAGCCGCTGGTGGGGTTTTATTATGGGAATGATAATTATTCTGGTGGCAACCTTTCTATAAACTGCATAAAAGGTGGCGGCTGGTTGGACAATAAGCCAAATACTTAAAGGAGATTGACCAACTATGCCTAATCTATTCTATTTAGCTCTGGCTGCCCTTTCTGGAGCAGTTATGGCGCTCCAGGGAACCTTAAATACCGGTTTGGGCAAAATTGTCGGGATATGGGAATCTACCCTAATTGTCCACTTGGTGGGAACCATCACTTCCTTGTTAATTATACTCATATTGGGAGTAGGCTTTGGCAGCCTGGATAAGGTGGCGGGTGTACCTTGGTATGCTTACCTGGGTGGGGTCTTGAATGTGTTAATTATCTACGCGGTAGTTAGATCTATGCCGCAAATCGGGGTTGGCAACGCCACTACCGCTATAATTGTAGCTCAATTGATTACCGCTCTGGTAATTGATTGTAGTGGAGCTTTTGGTATGAAAAAAGTACCTTTCCATTACATTGATATATTAGGGATTGTTCTGCTTGGCGTCGGTGCACGCATATTGTTCCTGGAGTAATGCTGGAAGAATTGAGTAAACAAGAAGCAGGTTGCCTGTTTAAAGCGTATACATTTGTTCTCATTGGTTCGAAATTTATTAAGTAAACGTATTTCTGTCTAAATATAAAACAAATTTTGGAGATAATAGAGGAATACGGTTATTTATGTCAAATAGTATAATGAATAATTTACTGCGAAATCCTCTTTTTTTAATTGACTGAATAACTACATATTGTTCCAGGACCTTTATCTCCCGAATAGCTGTATTGCCCAATCATATATGCCGTATTCTAAGGCTTTTCGGTCGAATAGGATGACGATACAGGGGGTAGGCCGATGGAAGCTCTGCAAAACGAGATATTTCTGGAAATCCTGGATGGAATTTTGGAAAATCCCTACATTGGAATAATCTTGGTAGATACATTAGGTAAAATTAATAAAGTTAACAAAACCTATCTGGAAATCCTGGGTTTGCGAGAGGAAGATGTTCTGGACAAGCATGTCTTGCAGGTTACTCCGCACTCGCGGCTCCCGGAGGTGTTAAAGACCCGAGAGGTACATTTGGCTGATCATTGGCCAGTAAACGGTCATGATACCATTGTATTTCGTATGCCATTATATAAAGATGGAAAACTTATAGGTGCCATGGGACAAAGCCTGGTTTTGGATGCTGCCGGGATAAGAATTCTTTCCAAAAAACTAAGGGAATTAGAGGGAGAGCTGGCTGTTTACAAGGAGGTAGTCAGCAGTATATACAGTTCTAAATATTGTTTCGATAATATTGTGGGTGAGAATGAAAATTTGCGCAAGGTTAAGTCCATAGCGAAGCGAGCTTCCCAAACCGGTTCTACTATTCTAATTATAGGGGAAAGCGGCACTGGCAAGGAGCTTTTCGCCCATTCTATCCATCAAGCCAGTCCCCGGAGGGAGCGGCCATTTATCAGGGTGAACTGCGCTGCGTTGCCTGACAATCTTTTAGAATCTGAGTTATTTGGCTACGAAGAGGGAGCTTTTACTGGGGCCCGTAAGGGAGGAAAACCGGGCAAATTCGAAATGGCCAACCATGGTACGATATTTTTAGACGAGATTGGGGACATGCCCTTGGCGATGCAGGCCAAATTGCTCATCGTTTTACAGGAACGCGAGTTTGAGAGGGTGGGGGGAAACAAGACCATTCGGGTGGATGTTCAAGTCATTGCAGCCACGAATCGCAACTTAGAAGATATGATGAAAAAGGGTAAATTCCGCGAGGATTTATATTACCGCCTTAATGTGGTAACTCTCCATGTTCCCGCCCTGCGTGAACGACCTCAGGATATTTATCTGCTGATCAAATACCTCTTGCCGAAACTGAACCAGCGTTTGCACACCCAGGTAGAACGAGTATCTCCGGAAGCGCTGCATTTGCTGGCCAGCTATGATTGGCCCGGTAACGTTCGAGAACTGGAAAATTTGCTGGAAAGAGCTATTAACTTGGCTGACTTGAATCAGGATGCCTGCCTTACTCCCGAATATTTTCCTTCTTTAGCGAGATTAGTGGTGCAATCGATCCCGCCCACCGAGTACGTACATCTTATGAGCACGGACAAGCTAAGTGCAGCAGTGGAACAAGTAGAAGCGGAAACCATCAGGCGCGTTTTAAAGAGCACTAACAATAACAAGGCGCAAACCGCCAGAATACTGGGACTAAATAAATCGGTGCTGTATCGTAAATTGAAGAAGTACCATTTATAATAGACTATGAGTTTCCCTTACCAACAAGTCTACAGGTGCAGTTTGCAACCCTTTTATTGGAATAAGAGACTCTTTTTGAGACTGTGGTAATATAAATTAAATAAACAATACTAAGCCGTATCTTCGCAATGCCGAAAATACGGCTTTTTGTTTTGGGTGTTTTTGTGAATGCTGGCTGGCATTCTTTTTGCGTTATAAAAATAGTAAGTATATAAAGGAGGTGAGGGGTATCCGGGCTAGGGGAAGTACTTCTAGATATAAATGAGGAGGAGGAATATAGGTGGATATTAAGAAGATCGGAGTATTGGGTGCTGGAACTATGGGTGCGGGAATTGCTCAGGTTAGCGTAGAAGCAGGATACAGTGTAATTCTGATAGATGTAGTTCCGGAAATAATCGACAAGGCCCTTAAGAGTTTAAATAGGGCCTGGGCTAAAGCAGTTGAGAAGGGCAAGAAAACGGCTGAAGAGGTGAGCGCATATAATGCCCTGTTAATAAGCAGTACCGACATAAATGATTTTAAAGACGTTGACATGGTAATTGAAGCCATCGTTGAAAATATCGATGTTAAGAAAAAAGTTCAAAAACAATTGGGCGAGATTTGTAAGCCGGATACCATTTTGGCCACTAATACCTCAGCTCTTAGTATTACTGAGATCGCTGCAGCTACCAACCGTCCTGATAAAGTATTAGGAATGCATTTTTTCAATCCCGTAGTTATGATGAAGCTGGTAGAAGTGATTCCGGGGGCCGAAACGACTGATGACGCAGTACAAGCAGTTATCGAAATGTCCAAGAAAATTGGCAAAGAACCAGTTCTGGCCAAAGAAAGTCCAGGCTTTATAGTAAATCGCATTTTGGTACCGTATATAAATGAAGCTGCCATCGTTTACCAGGAAGGAATCGCTTCGGCGGCCGAAATAGACAAGGCCATGAAACTGGGCGCAGGCATGCCCATGGGACCTTTAGCATTAGCTGACATGGTTGGGATAGATATTGTATTAGCGGTGTGTGAATTCTTCGTAAAAGAATTTGCGGATTCAAAATACCGGCCTTCATTGGCATTCAGACAAAAAGTTCGGGCCGGACACCTGGGCATGAAGACCGGCAAAGGCTTCTACGACTATAGTAAGTAGTCGATAGTGCCGAATTTTTTGAAATTGAATGACATTAAGGAAGTGAGGTTAAAGTATGGAATTCCAAAACCTGATTCTGGAAAAAGAGGATTACCTGGCCATACTCTACATCAACCGGCCCAAAGCCTTGAATGCTTTAAATGCTGAAACTTTATATGAGCTGGAAGCAGCTATTAAGGATATAAAAGCCGACCCCAACATCAAGGTTATGATAGTTACTGGAACGGGTGAGAAGTCCTTTATAGCCGGGGCCGACATTACCTTTATGCTTCCCCTTTCCCCAGCTGAGGGAAGATTCTTTTCTGACGTAGGAGAAAGGGTAATGCGGCAGATTGAACTTCTGGAGAAACCAGTTATCGCTGCTATCAACGGCTTTGCCCTCGGTGGAGGATGCGAGTTGGCTATGGCCTGCGACATCAGGTTAGCCTCGGAAACGGCCATTTTTGCTCAACCTGAAGTCGGGCTGGGTGTTATACCTGGGTTTGGAGGAACCCAGCGGCTGCCTCGTTTGATTGGTGAAGGACGTGCCAAAGAACTCACCTATACGGCCGATGTGATCAAAGCCGAGGAAGCCTACCGGATTGGCTTGGTTAATCATGTTTATCCCCTTGACCAGTTGATGGACGAAGCTAAAAAGCTAGCCAAGAAAATAGCTGCCAAGGCTCCCCTGGCGGTTGGTTATGCTAAGTATGCCATTAACAAAGGCCTGCAGGTGGATATTGACTCCGCTATGAGTATTGAGTCTGATATGTTCGGTATGTGCTGTGCTACAGCCGATAAGTTTGAAGGCATGGGTGCTTTTGTTGAAAAACGGAAACCGGATTTTAAGGGTAAATAAAGCTTAGTGGTCTCCCCGTGATAACCCCAAATGAATTCAACGTATTGTGGTGATTTTGAGGAGGTAATGGAATGGATTATAGAAAAGATTACGAAAGCAAATTTGTCTCGGCCGATGAGGCGGTTAAGGTTGTTAAGTCTGGGGATTTGGTCCATTATGGTGAGTTTGTGATGTGTTCGCATGTATTGGATGCGGCTCTGGCCAAGAGGACAGAGGAACTGGAAAGAGTACTCATTAGAACAGTTACTTGTCCCTTTATGCCGCAAACTGTCTTAGCTGATCCGGAAAGAAAGCATTTTATTTATAATGATTGGCATTTCAGTGGGGCTAGCCGGAAATTACACGATAAGAATTTATGCAATTACATTTCGCTGACCTATCACGAAGGACCGAGCTTTTATGAACGGGGCTATGTCCCGGTAGATGTGGCCTTAATTAAGGTAACCCCGCCCGATAAACATGGATTTGTTAATTTGGGGACATCTAACTCCATCACCCATGCCTTTGTTGATGCAGCTAAGATAGTCATTGCTGAAATCAACGAATCAGTTCCTAGATGCTTGGGTGGTTTACGCGAAACCCTGCATGTATCAGAAATCGATTATTTTGTGCAGGGGGATAACAAACAATTAATTAATCTACCTGAACTTCCTATATCTGATGTCGATAAAAAAATTGCTGAGATAATCCTGTCCCAAATCAAAGACGGCGACTGCCTGCAGCTGGGAATAGGCGCTATGCCTAACGCAGTCGGTGCCATGATCGCCCAATCAGATTTGAAGGACCTTGGGGTTCACACTGAGATGTTGGTAGACTCGTTTGTGGACATGTATGAAGCTGGCAAAATTAGCGGCCTGCGCAAACAGCTCGATAAAGGGAAGATGGTATATACCTTTGCCATGGGCACCAACAAACTCTACAACTTCCTGGACAGCAATCCTGTTTGTGCCAGTTTCCCGGTCAGTTACACCAATGATCCCGATGTCATCTGTCAACAAGATAACATGATCTGTATAAATAACGCCGTAGAGGTGGATTTGTATGGCCAGGTGGCTTCAGAATCCTCGGGTGTACGACATATCTCGGGAACTGGCGGACAGTTAGACTATATTTACGGTTCCTATAAATCCAAAGGTGGTATGGGTCTCATCTGCCTTACCTCAACCTATACGGACAAAGCAGGTAATTTGAAATCTCGGATCATGCCCATCCTGACCCCCGGCGCTACTGTAACGGTTCCTCGCAGCATGAATTATTATGTGGTTACCGAGTACGGCATTGCGATGCTCAAAGCTAAGAGCACTTGGGAAAGGGCTGAAGCCTTAATAAATATTGCCCATCCCGATTTGCGCGATGAACTGATTAAAGAAGCCGATAAGAATCAGATATGGGTAAGAACTAACAAGATATCATAATGGAAATGGAGGGAATAAATAGTGGATTTTCGTCTAAATGAAGAACAAGAAATGATGAGGAAAATGGCCCATGATTTTGCAGCCAATGAAATAGTTCCTTATGCTTGTGAATGGGACAATAAGCATATTTATCCTGAGGATTGTATTAAGAAAATGCATGAAGTTGGCCTAATGACTATTGGTGTTCCTGCTGAATACGGCGGAGCAGGGTTGGATCATGTGGCCCAAAATATTGTGGCTGAGGAAATATGTTGGGGCGATGCCGGGGTAGGTACGATCATGGTAGCGAGTACCCTTTTGGCTGCAGATCCGGTCCTGGTAGCTGCCAATCATGAGCAGAAGAAGGATTTTTATGGCCGTTTAAACGATGGACAACTTGCCGCTTTTTGCCTGACTGAGCCCGGAGCTGGTTCAGATGCAGGGGGACTTTCCACCAAGTGTGTAAAAGTTGGTGATGAATATATAATAAACGGAACCAAGCAGTTTATCAGTAATGGTGGAACGGCTGGAGTATATACCCTACTGGCAACCCTGGACAAGAAAATGGGTACCAAGGGTATGTGCGCTTTCATAATTGATCGCAACACTCCGGGAATATCCGTAGGCAAAACTGAAGATAAACTGGGTATCAGAAACTCAAATACCACTGAAGTTATATTTGAGGATGTTCGGGTTCCGGCTAAGAATTTGTTGGGGGCTGAAGGAAAAGGATTTTATATCATCATGAAAACTCTGGATATATCTCGGGCCAGTATAGCTGCTATGGCTACCGGTGTAGCTCAAGCTTGCTTGGATGCTTCTTTGGAATATTCAAAACTGCGCACCCAGTTCGGCAAACCCATTTCTAGTTTCCAGGCAATTCAATTCAAACTGGCGAATATGGCCATGAGAATTCAAGCCTCTCGCCTATTGTATCTTGAATCGTCTTCCTTGCAAGATATGGATGTTCCCCGGTTCAGCAAGTCTGCTTCCCTGGCTAAAGCCTTTGCTGGTGATACCGCGGTATATTGTGCTACTGAAGCTGTGCAAGTATTCGGGGGCTATGGTTATACCAAGGATTATCCGGTTGAGAAGTACTACCGTGATGCCAAGATATTCCAGATTTATGAGGGGACCGGTGAGGTGCAAAGACTGGTTATAGCCGGAGATCTGCTTAGGGGATAAAGAATTAAAGCCTGCACCAAGATGTATCATAATCAAGAATGTTAGCGTCAGCCGCCAGGCTGTTTCAGAACTGATGATAAGATATTTTTGGTAAACAGGAAAAGGTTTCATGAGTCAGGGGTAAACACCCCGTTTCGGCAAAGGAATCTAATTATAAAAGGGGAGATTTTAATTATGGCATTTGATTTAAATGAAGTTGTAATGGTTAGCGCATGTAGAACACCTATTGGTGCTTATGGAGGATCACTCCAATCAGTTAGAGCCAACGATTTATCGAAAATAGCAGGTACCGAGGCTATTAAGAGGGCCGGAATTGAGCCCCAACAGATTGATGAACTCATGCTGGGAATGTGTCTGCATCACGGCAACGGTTCCCTTCCAGCCCGTATTGTGGCAATGGGATTAGGTATGGACCCCAAATCCACTGCCAGCATGGTCAATCAGAATTGTGCTTCGGGCATGAGAGCATTAGAGATCGCGGCTATGGGCCTGGCATTGGGTAAAAACGAAATAGCCCTCGTAATTGGTACTGAAAGTATGAGCAATATTCCCTACATTTCTCAAACTTCCAGATGGGGTGCCAGAATGGGAGATGTTAAGCTTCAGGATGCCATGCTATCTGATGGACTGGTATGCCAGCTAGCTGGATCACATATGGGCGTCACCGCTGAAAATATTGCTGAGCAGTACGGAATTACCCGCGAAGAATGTGACGCATTAGCACTTTTGAGCCATCAAAGGGCAATAAGGGCTGTTGATGAAGGTCGCTTTAAGAGAGAGATTATTCCGGTTCTAGTCAAGAAAGGGAAAAAAGAAATATTATTTGAGAATGACGAACATCCCATTCGCGGCGCCAGTCTCGAAAGTATGGCTAGATTGCAACCCGCATTTAAGAAAGGCGGAGTGGTTACTGCTGCTAATGCTTCCGGTATTAATGACGCTTCGGCTGCCGCAGTTTTAATGACCAAGAAAAAAGCCGATGAACTAGGTATTAAACCACTTATGAAACTAATAAACGTCTGCAGCGAAGGGGTAGAGGCTCGTATTATGGGATTAGGCCCGGCAGTAGCAATACCCAAATGTTTAAAACAGGCGGGAATGAAGTATTCTGACGTTGATTACTGGGAAATCAATGAAGCGTTTGCCGCCCAGGTTTTAGGTATCGGCAAGATGATAAAAGAGGTTGCAGACATAGATCAGAATATCGGTACCTTTGAACAGGATGGTAACATTAACGACAATGGTTCCGGCATTGGTCTGGGACATCCGGTTGGCGCCACTGCGCTGCGCATAATTGTCAGCCTTTACTACGAATTAGAAAGACTCGGAAAAACAACTGGCGGTGCCTCCCTTTGCGTAGGTGGCGGGTCAGCTATGGCTTCCCTATGGACCAGAGATATATAGAGCCTCCTCTATAATCTATATAGTAGGTGATGGTTTGTACGCGCCATCACCTACCTCTTTTGATAGTTGTAAAATCAGAATTGGAGGGTGATGTAAACATGGCTGCTAACTTTGCAGTAAATAATATAAGAGATTTTGAATTTATTATTCAAGAATGGCTTCCGACTGAAGGGGTTTTTAACTACCCACAATTTGCTGATTATTATTCCAGAGACGATATCAAATCGGTATTAAACCCCATTCTGAAAATGTGCAAGGAAGTTATCGAGCCAACCAATGACGAAAACGAAACCAATCCGGTTAATTTTGCTGATGGAAAAGTAACAACCCCGCCCAGCTATGGACCTCTGTTTAAAAAAATGCAGAGTGAAGGCTGGGGCACCAGTAATATTGACAATTCCGAAGACGCCATGGTGCTGCCGGAAATACTCCATGCGGCGGTTTTTGAACTGTTTGGGGCGGCTAATCCGACATTTCTGCCTTATGTTATATTGACCAGTG
>CAZYJA010000090.1:0-9504 GCA_964647245.1 uncultured Syntrophomonas sp.
GTACCAGGGGCATTACGACCCGGTCCTTCAGAGGCTTGTTTAACTCGGGAGGTAGGGCAATCTTTTCCGGTTCACAAGTGTAGCTAATCAATCTCGCGTTTATGAGCAGCTTATTCCTATTTATAAAGTATAGAAATCCCAGCACTAATGTAGTAACCGTAAGGCCTATCAGACTAAATATTATTAACTCCATAATACCCTCCTAAAATAAGCCTACAGATTAATATCCACAATTTTTCTTATTATAACTATTCCCAGTATTTCACCCACAACGCTGGCAGCTATAGCAATTTGACCCCGTGAGTCATTTATCATCGCATTGAAATACTGCGGATTAATCATTAACATAACGGCAATCAATATTAACGGTAAAAAACCAATAATAATCCCGGAGAGCTTTCCCTGGGCAGTCGAAGTCTTAATCTGCTGCTTGATTTTCGCTCGCTCGCGTATGGTTTGAGATATATTATCCAGAATCTCAGCCATATTACCCCCCACTTGTCTCTGAATGATAACCGCGGTTATTATCATATCCAGATCAGGGCTGTTTAACCTTTTTCCCATATTAGTCAAAGCTTCCTCATTGCTAAAGCCTAGATTCATTTCCCTTAGGGTCCAAGTGAATTCCGTCGCTATGGGAGCCGGCATTTCTCTTCGCACCGTATCCATCGCCTGTTGAAAACCAAATCCCGCCCGCAATGCGTTAGCCATAATTACCAGGGCATCCCCCAGCTGCTGATTAAAAGTGTGCAGTCGATCTTCTTTTTTGTGTTGGACATATACCCCCGGCAAAAAGACCCCGCATATCAAGCTTATTATGGTCATCCAGAAATTATTACTCACAATTAACAAGAATAGTGGTAACACCAGTATCAGGCCTACACACAGACTTATATATTCCTCGGCTCTTAAGGGAATACCTGCACTAATTAATTGAGTTTGAATGTTTTCGGTAAACGAACGACTGGCAAATAACTTGGAAACCTTCTTTAGTACCGTCTTGTAAGATATCCGATAATGCCTGGCTGGATTTTTTTCAACATTATTATTTTCGATCACACTGACTAGCCGTTCTTGGTAAAGGTCATAACGGGAAACCGACTTAAGAAATGCTTCAACTGTAAAAACCACCATGCCAAAAATCGCCAATAAAATAGCTGTTTCCACTTTCATGACCTCCTTGTGTACTCTCTAAGGAATAAAAATATCAGCGGCTAAATTTATTCCCATAGATGCTAATCTTTCCATGCATTTAGGTTTCAATCCGGTAGGTCGATGTCTCCCTAGAACCTTACCCTGTTCATTAATACCGGTTTTATTATAAACAAATATATCCTGGAGAGTAATAATATCACCTTCCATCCCCAGAACTTCGGTAATATACGTAATTCTCCTGGATCCATCCTGAAGGCGACTCTGATGAACAATTATATCGATAGCCGAGCTTACTTGTTCCCGAATAGCCCGTACCGGCAGATCCATCCCCGCCATCAGCACCATGGTTTCCAATCGGGATATCATATCCCGCGGTGAATTAGAGTGACCGGTAGTTAAGGATCCATCATGACCGGTATTCATAGCCTGTAACATATCCAGGGCTTCCCCGCCCCTTACCTCACCAACCACCAGTCGGTCAGGCCGCATTCGCAAAGAGTTGCGGACCAAATCGCGGATCGATATCTCGCCTCGCTTATCTATATTGGATGGTCGGGTCTCCAGAGAGATTACATGATCCTGTTTCAAATCCAATTCAGCTGAATCTTCAATCGTAATAATTCTTTCGTCATGAGGAATAAAGGAAGATATTATATTTAAAGTACTGGTCTTACCAGCTCCCGTCCCCCCGGAAACGATAATGTTTAAACGCCCCTTAACACAGGCTTCCAGGAATTTCGCCATCGGTAAGGTGAGGGTATTGTTTTTCACCAAGTCCTCCACCCTTAGTAGTTGGGAAGAAAACTTACGGATGGTGAGGACACAACCGTTCAAAGACAAAGGAGGTATTATCGCATTCACCCGAGATCCATCGGGTAGGCGGGCATCCACCATGGGCATACTCTCGTCTATTCTTCGGCCCAACGGAGATATAATTCTCTCTATAATGGTATACAGATGGTCATTGTCTCTAAATACTACTTTACAATGTTCCAGTTTGCCGCTTCGTTCCACATATACCTGTTTGGGCCCATTAACCATTATTTCAGAAATACTTTCATCCCTTAACAAGGGAGTAATCGGACCAAATCCGAAAACCTCGTCCTCCACCTGCATTATTATTTCCTCTTTATCATTGCGAGTAAAAAATTCCAATTCTTTTTCCAGCATTACCTCGGTTATTCTTCTGGTGTCCAACTCAAGCTCCCGCTTGCGTAGGGCCCCTTCTTTCTGAGGATCAAAACTATCCGCTCCTATTTCCTTGATTACTTCTCGATGTATCTTTTGGACCAGCTCTTGGAACCGGTTGGTAGCCATTTCTTTGACACTCGGTGCTGGATTTACCTGCTCACTATTTTGACTCTGCAACCTTTTTAACAGCGACATCCAATAACCTGCCCCCTACAGCAATATATTTTCTATGAGTTGCAAAATGTTCACTATACTCTTGGAGATAGGGGCTCGGGGACTAATCTTGGTAAAGGGTATACCTTGATTAAGTGAAGTTACCACCAGTTTGCCATCACTAGGTACTTCAGCTCTTATTCGCATATCCAGAACTCTTTCAACATCTCTTGCCTCTATTCCAGCTATTCCTGAAGAACGATTAAGTATCAGTCGAGTCTTGGGCAAAAGCTGCAAGGAACGCAAGAGGTCTATTCCCTTCTTTACGTTTTTTATAGTAGGTAGATCCAAGGAGATGATAAGTAATATTAGATCAGACATTTCCAATGCCGTTAAAGTAGTTTCGTCTATGAAAGTAGGGGTATCAATGAAGGTAAAGCCATACATACCTTTACATAGCTGCAATATTTGATGAACTCCATGGGAAGTTACCAACTCAGCCAGTTCAGGTTTATTGGGAGCAGCCAGAATATTCACTCCATGTCTTTCATATAGGTAATCCTTTAGTAAATCAGCCCCCGGTTCATCCCCCTCTTGCAGTAACTCAGATATAGTCTTGCGGGGGTTTATATTCATCATCACACTTATGTCACCAAACTGGATGTCAAGATCTACCAGGCCCACTTTATCTTTATATTTCTGGGCCATGGCCACCGCTAGATTGGTACACACTACGCTTTTACCAACTCCACCCTTGGTCCCAAAGATAGTGATTATTTTATTATCCTTCACCGTAGCAGTAACCTTCCCATCGTTAACCACCTCTGCTGATTTGGTCCTGGCACATTTTCTATTCAATAATCCAACCTCTTTTACCGAACTGTTAAGTTCGGCTGCTGACAGCGGTTTTACCAGGTATTCTTTGGCCCCTGCCAGCATAGCCTGCCTAAAGCTGGCAGTATCATCATGCAATGAAATGGTTATGACAAAAACCTGAGGGTAATGGATCGTTATGTAACGGGTTGTTTCAATGCCATCCATTTGCGGCGTATTTAGATCCATAACTACTACTTCCGGTTCCATGCTCTTTATCTTGTTTATTACTTCTGTGGCGTTGGTTGCTTCGGCCAGTACATCGATAGAATGATCTAACTCCAATAAACCTCTAATACTGGATCTGCTGCTTTCATTAGCATCAGCCAGTATTACCTTAATTTTCTTCATAAACCAACAATCACCCCCACTTTATTCTAGCATAACTAGTTGGGTGAGCCGGAATAATCCAGGAAATTTTTCAGCTGAAAAGGAGCCAGATTGGTCTTGGACTGATCTACGGGAGACCGCAGCAAAATTCTGAGATTACCACGTTCTGAGGCTAAGACCAGGGGCTGGGCTTCCTGCAGCGACACGGCCAAAGTTAGGGTTTTGCTTCCCCCAGAACTCTTTTTGTCCAGACTTTCTGGGTTTTCACCTACCGCCAGAACCTCAATATTCTGCAGAGTAAGAACACTATAAGCGATCGGTTTATCAGTGGCTTCGGCAGTTGCAGACAAATCCATGGTCGCCATGATATCGATCCGGTCTCCAACCTTTATAAAACCTGCCACGCCACTTATCTCATTCACCGGTATAGATACCGCCCTTTTGGAGCCGGGAATCATATATGCCATTCTACTGGCTTTATCTGCCGACGATACTAGTTTTGAGTCTAGTACATCTTCCCCCGCCGCGATATTGGCGGTAGCAATTTTACCGGCTGCGTCCTTTACCTCATGTATTGCATGGGGGTGAACATATTGACCGGGCAGGTTTTCAGTCTTAAGTTGCTCAGCTTTTATAACTGTATCCTTAACGATATTAACGTTAGCTATTACTACCGGTACCAAGTCATCGGGGGCATAGCGACTCTTTATATCCTGCAGGTAGCGGTAGGACAGTAAGGATGCTACCAAGCCGCAAATTATAGCGATAACCCAATATTTTCTGCTGCCCCTAAACATTACTCGCCCCCCTATTCGTAAAGCTGTGAACCATAGAGTCCAAAATCAGCCCCATCTTCGTCGCTATTCCCGGGAATTACATAGTTTATAAAATTACCTACCACATCACTCTGGTTGCCATTACCTATATATTCCTTAACTAAAAAGGCGCCAAAACCAGCTACCTGTACCGATGAGGGTGCCCCCCCGCTGCTTGCCACAATATTTACCATTGGCACAATCATTATAATTGGACATCCGTTAACATACGAATTTATACTGCATCGGGGTACGTGATGACACTCATTCACCCGATATTCAATCCCGGCTCGAGTTGGTCCCGACATATTACCGCTTTCAATAGCAATTACATCATTGATGCTAACATTCTCCGCATAACCGTACTTTATATTGTCTCTATAAACATGGGCCCCATTTCCTCCTATTCGCAAGGCGCCAAACCAACCCGGTACAGATAGATCCTCGTAGCCTTCCCGCAAATAAACTTCCTGCCCAAAAGTATAAGCCTCTTTGATTACTCCAAAAGGCACTATTCCCCCGGTAGAAGCAATCGGTGCGATGCGGGCCTTGGAACTAACGCTGACCTGAGTAGTATTAAAACCTAATGCTCGCGCAAAGAATAGATTCAGTGGCCGAGTAGCTGTTCCATCTATTGACCGGTTGCTGACGTCCACCTGAAAACTATATTCACTGGGTAATAATCCGTTCAGGCTAGCATAATTAGCGGCTTGTTCCAACGCCATCAGGGGGTCGGCCGGAAGTTCTTGAACTCCTGCCAACACTGCACTGTCAATCGCATTGACTAGCTTGGCTTTAATGAGGTATTGATAACCAACATCCGTAACCAAGGCAGTAAACCCCATCAGAACTGACATAGCAACCGCTATTATGATTAGCACCGCCCCTTTTTCATTGTGCAATAAATCTCGGATCTTCCGCAAAACCATCACCATCTTCGCATTACTCAACCCGCATCGAACACTGAGCCGATAAGTTAACCGGATTTGGAAGTATATTCGCAATAACCGGAACTACCAAATCTACCGAGTAATCTATGATGACCCCTAAAGAGTCTCCCTTATCTCTCTGGGCGTAAGGAGGTGTTAGAGTAACCGTAAGCTTACTCTCATCTAACCAGGCTTTTTGCGATATGATAAGATCTTCGATCTGGATATCATCATGACCCACAACTCCATATCGGGCTCCTTCACGAGACAGGTTGCTGATAATCATATACGCCCCGAATATCCGCCCAAATTCAATAATGCCAAAAAACAGCATTAGCAAGACTGGCAACGCCAGAGCCAGTTCCACCATCGCCTGACCATGCTGTGACCTTAATAATATTCTGCGTAGCTTCATAATTACCACCAACCTATACCATACCTGGTTAATACGCCTAAGGCTATGGCTATTCCATAGGGATAATAAATGCTTAATTCATCTTTGCTGACACAATCTGATATTTTAGCCACACCCAACCCAGATAGAAACAGGCCTCTTCCTATTCGCTGCAGGGTTTCGCCCAAACGCTTATGAATTATTAATATTACCACGGCAATGAGTCCTCCCCATACTGCCACCCACAGGAAGGAACCTATTACAAAAGTGCTCCCTTTTAACGCACCAATCATACCCAGCAGTTTCACATCACCTGCTCCAATCCCACCCATAGCAAATGGTATAAAGAGCAGGGCCATTCCAATCGCCAAGCCCTGAAAACAAGACCATAACCCGGAATAACCTTCGATATACCCCTGATAAGTAAAGGCCATTACCATACCGCTAAAGACCAGCCAGTTAGGAATTCGCCTTTCTTTCAGGTCAAATATAACCGCAACTAAAAGCAGGATTAGCAGGCAGCTATCTGTCAGCATATTTTCCCCCCTGAGTAAAAATAAGCCCTACTTAAACTAAGCAGGGCTTTGAGGTACCGTTTCTTGACCTCCGACTCCTCCAGCCTTCAAAAGCTACTATTATAAGGTAATACCATTGAAAAGCGCTTTAATTTTATCTCCCAGAGTGACAAACACCACTCCAGCAACAGCTGCGATAGCTGCCACTATCAGAGCGTACTCCACCATGCCTTGTCCCTCTTCTTCTGTCACCAATCTCTTTAAAGTACCCAACATTTCCGCCACCTCCAAATTTTCGACTCTTTTTTTTGGTATTATTATAATAGTGCGAATAATTACCGGGGACTATCAGCTAATATGTCCAATTTTTTAGGGACATTTGTCCTATTTTGTTCCCATATCCCGAATAAAGTGACTTGTCTAGCCAAAACGGCGAAAAATATTTGGAAGATGAAGGGTTATAAGGTGGGTACATTAGGAAATGAACCGTCAATACCCTCTAGAAGAAAATAAGCATGGCCAAAACCAGGACGGAATGGGTGAAAAAAAGAAGGGCGCTGGCTCTTTCCACCCGCCAGTTAAATATCTGACCCAAGAGGGCTTTCCCGGCAAAAAAACGGCCCAAGGTAATTGCGATTCGGCTTAGATGAAAACTCTCAATAGCTATAAAAATAGAGGTCAAATATCTCATGAAAGGATTATTAATCAATCTCAAGGTAAGCCCAAAATACAAGAAGACTATCACCATGGACCAGAAGAGCATAGCCCATATATAGACTTTGCTCACCGTTCCTTTAGTGATTATCCAGTCAGCTAAAGATTTGATCATGGCCCTCTCAAATCCTTGTGGATCACCTTTTATAATTTTTACAAAGTAGCCCGTATAAAGCAGGCATATTAAACCTGCCAGTATTACTAAAATGGTGCTCACCGATTCACCGCCTCGTTAAATCCTGGTATTTGCCCTAGAAGGCCGAGGCAGATCTGGCACCATTACTTATTGCCTGCCTGATTTCCCCCATAATGTATTGGCGATCTTCGGGCTTATGCACATAATCCAGTTTATCCACCTGCAAAACCAGTAGTTGCCCCAGATCAAAGTCCCGGTAGTTCTTTTGATAAAATTGATTTAACATATCCCAGTATTCCCGTTCTACTTGAACCTCATCCGGGCGTCCCCGCTTATGTATCCGGCGGATTGCTTCGTCGGTACTAACCTGCAAATAAACCATTAGTTTAGGAGGATTAACATGTTCCAGCAGAGTACGCAAAAGATTGTTATACACCGCATATTCCTCTGGTCCTAAGTAGCTCTGCTTGAGGTACATGAGCGCAAAAATACGATCCGAAAAAATCGAACGATCCATAACCGCTCGGCCTACTTTCATAGCCTGTTGGTATTGTTTAAAGCGGTTGGTCAAAAAGTTTATCTGCATGGCAAAAGCCCATTTCTCGCGATCATAGAAAAAATTATGGAGTAATCGATTCTCATCTTCAAAGGTTTCACTGAAGGGCTTTAATTTCATTTCTTCGCAGATGATCTTAACCAGGCTGGATTTACCCACCCCAGTCACTCCATCCACAACTATTTCTACCTGCTTATCTAGTAGCAAAACTGGTCCCCTCTCCCACCGCCGAGCGATTCTTCAGTTTGGCAATCGCTCGCTGTAAGCCTTCAACGGTCAGTTCCTCCATCGGGAAAACCCGCCCAATGGTTCTAATGGTATAAGCACCTTCAACCCATTCCCAATACTTCTCCAGCAAAGGATTGAGCCATACCGAATACTCAAAATGCTGGCGTATCCGCCTCAACCACTCAATACCCGGATTTTCATTATGCAAATCCCAATCAATAATTCCCCCGACCCGCATCAATTCGGAAGGACCCATGCTGGCATCCCCCACAATTAAAACCCGATAATCAGAATCACAATTCTTTAGGACATATTCGGTATCGGTATAGTCATTACCACTACAGCTTGAACTATTATAAAGTCGGTCATAAATACAATTATGAAAATAATAGGTTTTTAAGTCCTTGAAATGATTGGATTTATTTACGGCCGTAAACAACTGGTTACACAGGGTGCTATGGGAAAGCATCGAGCCTCCCGCATCCATCAGCAACAAGACCTTCATACTATTCACCCGCGGCCGGCCCCATATCAACTCCAGACGGCCTGCATTTTGACAGGTCTTATCAACCGTAGCATCCAGATCCAGCTCTTGCCTGGCTGAATCCAAACGGGTAGTAAACTGCCGCAGCTTACGCAGGGCCAGTTGAAACTGGCGAATACCCAGGGTCTCATCAGTACGAAACTCCTGAAAACGTCTCATCCCGGCCACCTTTACGGCCGATAAATTCCGAGTATTACCGCCAATCCGGATTCCTCCCGGGTGATAGCCGGAATGTCCAAAAGGAGAAGTCCCCCCGGTACCTACCCAGCGGTTACCCCCATGGTGTTCCTCGTTTTGCTCTGCCAATCGCTCGGAAAGCATCCGCTTCATTTCTTCTATGTCGAGTTGATTATGTTTCTGTCTCATTTCGTCAGTTATCTCTTGCGGCGGAAGTTCCTTATTGAGCCACTCCCAGATTTTATCGGGGAGCCCCTCCGGGCTTTCCAAATCTCCCAAATAGCTGGCAAAAGCCAGGTCAAACCTGTCATAGTGGGCCTCAGTTTTAACCAGCAAGGACCGACCCAAATAGTAGAAACCGGTTAAGCTCGAACCGGCCATATCCATTTCCAGGGCTTCCATGAGCGTCTGCCATTCGTTCATAGAGACTGGAACTCCAAAATTTCTTAAGTAGTAAAAAAATTCGGTAAACAAATCATTGCTCCTAACGATTCCAATAACTACTGCGCCCCTGAACCTTAGTCTGGGTTTTATTATGGAGCTGATTTAATAAGGTGTCCAAATCCTCATTCTTCTTCAAAAGCACCCCCAAAAAGGGCATATCCTGCTTGATCTTATTAGGATTTATACCCCCTACCACCAGAGCCTGCAGCCAGTCTATCAATTCGCTGGTACTGGGTTTCTTCTGAATATTGGGCACATTTCGCAGCGTATAAAAAGTTTCCATGGCCTGTTCCAGCAAACGCTTATCCAGGTCAGGATGATGGACCTTGATTATCTGGCTCATTTCTTCA
>CAZYJA010000091.1:0-3108 GCA_964647245.1 uncultured Syntrophomonas sp.
ATGGGGTTCCGCGAGGTCCTTACCGTAACCGTAATTACTCCGGCGATTGGTCGGGGAAATTAGTTTATTGGGGAACTTTTATACCTCAGAGTGGAATGGGAACATTTTTGGAGTTTAGTTTTAATGAAGGGGCGTTAAGCGCGTTAACCATTAGTTATTAATCCCGCGGGGTCGTAGCGATTATAACTGATCAGAAAAATGTCTCCTGTTTTTAGCAAATTCAAAAGCAGGAGATATAATTATTTGTCAATAAGTCGCAATAAGGCCAAGAACCTAGAGCCTGATTATTCAGCTAATATGATATTATATTAGTGACTTTTATTTTATTAGACCGTGCGAATCGGGTCAAAATATAGGCGCATAGGGTAAGCTAAGAAAGGTATTCTTAGAAAGCGATATATTATAAAAATGATGCTTAACTACGAGAAGGGGGATACTTAATGATAAATAGAGAGCGACTGGTAGCGAATTTTATTAGAATGGTAGAGGTCGGATCAGTTTCCAAACGGGAAGGCAAGTTCAGGGACTTGCTCAAGGATGAGTTTGCGCAGCGGGGATTGGAAGCAGAAGAAGATGGGGCCGGAATAATCCTGTCAGGAGAATCAGGTAACTTGTTGGTGAAAATACCGGGTAGGGTTTCAGCACCGGCCCTGCTACTCTCTGCACACATGGATACTGTAGAACCCGGACTGGACATAAAAGCCCAACGAGGTAGGGATGATGTAATAAGAAGCCTGGGAAACACCATTTTGGGTGCTGATGATAAGGCGGGCATTGCCGCAATCCTGGAAGCATGGGATGTTTTGGTGGAAAACCAGCTCGATTATCCTCCGTTGGAATTGCTGTTTACGATTGGTGAGGAACAAGGGCTTCTCGGTGCCAAGCACTTTGATTACTCCCGCCTGGAAGCACGCCGGGGGTATGTATTGGACAGTGGGGGAGAACCTGGCAGCATAGTTATCCAGTCACCCTGCCAGAACGAGATAGAATACCGAGTGTTTGGTCAGGCTGCCCATGCGGGTATTAATCCTGAGGATGGAATCAATGCTATTGCTATCATGGCTAAAGCATTAGCGGTACTGCCCTGCGGTCGAATCGACGAGGAAACGACCTGTAACTTTGGTATTATCGAGGGCGGCATAGCCCGTAACATTGTGTCGCCCAGCTGTCGATTAACCGGGGAAGCGCGCAGCTTGAGCCGCAGCAAGCTGGACCAGCTCACCGCTGACCTGTGCCGGACCTTCGAAGCAGAAGTGGTTAAGAATGGGGGGAGATGCGAGGTAGAGGTAGTGTTTCTCTACCCCGAGATCAGCCTTCAGCCTGATGAAGCAGTCGTGGAATTGGCACTCAGGGCTTCAAATAAGATCGGTTTGCCCACCAGATTGCTGAGTACGGGCGGGGGAAGTGACGCCAGTATCATAAATGGCAACAATATTCGCTGCGCTAATCTGGGTATTGGTATGAGTGCGGTACACACTACTGGGGAGTTTATAAAGGTAGACGACCTGGTTAATGATGCTCGTTTAGTTCTAAGCATTATTCAGGAAGCTGGCAAGGGTTAACAGGAGTAATTTTACTTAAGCGCAAGTATTAGTAATCATCCTGGATTAGCCTTATAGCCGGCTGCTTCCTTGGTCAATTTAAACGTAAGTTGATAAATTCTTTAAGGGTTATTTCGGGTGGATAGCCAGCTAGGAGATTAACGATATCCTTAACTTGACCGTAAAAGTATATACTCTGTTGATTAATCAATATTTCCATATATATCACCTCAATCCAAGCTTATGCAGCTGTTGGGAAATATATGCAGGAGGAGTTAAGAAATGGATTTAAGCGAAAAGACCGTGGAAACCCGGGAAATATTCTCGGGCCGGATAATAAAAGTGCGAGTAGATACGGTGACCCTGCCCAATGGCAGACAGAGCACCCGGGAGGTGGTTGAACATGCTGGAGCGGTGGCAATTGTGGCTTTAGATAATGAAAGAAATATTGTTATGGTCAGTCAATACCGTCAGCCAGTCGCACAGGTACTTATGGAGATACCGGCCGGGACCATGGAAAAGGATGAAGACCCGCTGCGGTGTGCTCAGCGTGAATTGAAAGAAGAAACTGGGTTCTCAGCCTGCCATTGGGAGAAGATTTTATCCTACTACAGTACCCCGGGATTTACAGATGAATATATCCATTTGTTTTTAGCTACGGAATTAACCACCGCAGGGGAACTTAATTTGGACGAGGATGAATTTCTCGAAACCATTCGTTTGCCCCTTGAAGAAGCCGGACGCAAAATAGCGGCAGGTGAAATAATTGATGGCAAAAGTATTATTGGCATACAGTACGCCTGCGGGCGGCAAGATAAACCATGATACTTCCAGGGAGGGGCAGTAATGAGTACAATTCAGATAGCAGATAACCAAGCCCTAGAGATAAATGATTCCCTGACAGATTTCTTCGCCGACCTGCATATTCACATCGGCAGTGCTAAGGGTAAAGCAGTTAAAATCACGGCTTCACGCCAGCTGCAGCTAAGCACTATTATCTATCGCGACGCGCCTCGTAAGGGGTTGGATATCGTGGGCATTGTCGATTCAGGCAGCACCCTGGTTGCTGCCGAAATCAGCGAAATGTTGGCTGCTCATGATTTAGTGGAACTTGACCGCGGTGGCTTTTTAGCCCGTAATGGAGTGTTGTTAATCACCGCTTGCGAGGTTGAAAGCAAGGAGGGAGTACACTTAATTGTCTACCTGCCGACTTTGGATAGTATCAGCCAATGGCAGGCCTATATTAGGACCAGAGTGCACAATATGGGGCTATCCACCCAGAAAGCGGATGCCAGCGTTATAGATATAATTAAGTTAAGCCAAGATTTGGGAGGCATTTTTTGCCTGGCTCACGCCTTCACCCCTCACAAAGGGATATATGGGATGTGGACCGATAAACTGGCCGCCAAACTGGGTGGAGATGTTGCGCAAATAAAGGTATTGGAACTCGGCTTAAGTTCAGATACTGATATGGCGGATATGTTGGCTGAAACCAGCCACTTCACTTTTCTGTCCAATTCTGATGCTCATTCATTGCCTAAAATCGCTAGAGAATATAATGAATTGG
>CAZYJA010000091.1:3118-9442 GCA_964647245.1 uncultured Syntrophomonas sp.
TCATTCATCACCCAATGTTGGTCGGGAATACAATTTGCTGCGCATGGGTGCCAGGAATTTTGAGGAACTGCGGCTCGCTTTGTCCCAACAGGAGGGTAGGAAGGTGGTGGCCAATTATGGCATGCACCCGCGTTTAGGTAAATATCACCGCAGCTTTTGTCCAGTCTGCAATAAAGTTATAGGTGATGAACCACCGATTAGCATTTGTCCTCTCTGCGGGAACCGTAAAATAATAATGGGCGTTTTCGATAGAATCGTGGTAATCAGAGATTATGATACCCCCAGGCATCCTCCCGGGAGACCTGAATACTTTTACCGCATCCAGTTAAAGGACCTACCAGGAATAGGACCGATGACATATAATAAACTCCTGGACGCATTTCCTAATGAGATAGAACTAATCGAAAAGGTATCGATTACTGATATCGGCAGGGTAGCGGGTGACAAAATTGCTTCATTAATAGGTAATATGCGGGCCGGCCGCCTGGGAATAAGCGTGGGCGGGGGAGGAAAATATGGCAAGGTCAGCCATGACTATTGAAAGGTACAGGAGGAAAGGGTTTGAAACCAATTTACGTTATAGGGCATAAGCACCCTGATATTGATTGTATTGCCTCAGCGATTGCTTATAAAGTCTACAAGCAAAGCACTGAAAAGGAACTATACCTGGCGGCGGCCGCCGGGGAGCTAAACCCGGAGTTAAAATGGCTGCTTAATTATCTGGATTTTGAGCATCCCCAGGTATTGAATGACGTGGGAACCAAAGTTGGAGATTTACTGGATGAAGACCTGCCCTTATATATCAGCGCCGATACCACCCTGGTGGAGCTGGGCAATATAATGCGCCGAAATGCACTTAAGACCGTTCCGGTGTTGGATGAAAAGCAACGATTTCTGGGTCTGATAACCATTGGCGATGTTGCTATGATTTATATGGACGCCCTGGGCAGTGGCCGGAACATAGAGCGCAGTCCCGAGATATTAAAGAATCTGCTGGATAAAAAGGCCAGCAATATAATGAAAACCCGCGACCTGATTCTATTTGAACCGGATGAAAAAGTAGATGAGGCCCGAAAGAACATGCTGGCCAGCCGTTTCCGCAATTATCCGGTAGTGGATGATGAGAACCGCTATCTGGGTATGATTTCTCGCTATAACCTTTTGCAAATGAAGCGCAAACAGGTAATACTAGTAGACCACAATGAAAAAAAACAAGCGGTGGAGGGAATTGAAGAAGCAGATATTCTGGAGATAATTGATCATCATCGGGTAGGTGATCTGCAGACATTATCCCCAATTTATTTTCATAATGAGCCAGTCGGGTCCACATCTACCCTGATCGCGGAGATGTTTTTAGTAAATCAGGTATATATTTCTACCTCCCTGGCATCATTGCTATTATCCGGAATAATGTCGGATACCATGATTTTTAAGTCGCCTACCACTACTAATAAGGATAAACGCGTAGCTCACGAATTAGAGCTAATTTCCGGATTGGAACCACTGGCCTGGGGCAAGAAATTGTATTCGGAGACTAACCGGGTGGACAAACAATCCAATGAAGAAGTCATCAGTGAGGATTTGAAAGAATATGTGAGCGGGGATACTATCTTTGCCATAAGCCAGGTGGAAACCGTAGATCTGGCCGCATTTGCCGAGCGCAGAACGGCTTTGCTGCAAACCATGGAAGAGCTGTGTGAGAAAAAGAGATATGCCTTAATGTGTCTAATGGTGACCAATATTTTTGAAGATGGAACTGAGTTGATCGTGGCCGGTAAGAAAGGCGCCCTGGTTGAACAGGCTTTTAAATATGAAAGGTTAAATGGGGGAATCTTTTTGCAGGGGATTCTTTCGCGCAAAAAACAGGTAGTTCCGGTTATTTATCAGATGCTGCGCCAGGAAAATATGATGTAGGCAGCAATTTTTTTTGGAAGGTTTGAAAGTGGCCTGAGATTGTTTCAGGTCACTTTTTCTTTTTTGCATAAAGTTAAGCGCATTAAAATATGATTGGAAAGAGAAGTCTCTTGTAGCCATACTTTTTGCTGCGAAAGGGTAACAGATGAAATTAAGAAGCAAACTCAAACAACACATAATAGAAAACCGATGGCAGTATCTTCTAATAACGCTCATTTTCCTGGGCGGAGTAATTATAGGAGATTACAAGGTAACGGGGTTAACAGGAAGTGTAAAAAGCCACTTGTTGAGCCTGATTGATGATTATTTGAAAGGGGGTATAAATGCAGACCTGGATAATCAGGTTATCTTATTCAACTCATTTCTAAATCAGGCCAAGAGTATCATAGCAATCTGGTTTCTCGGGTTGACTGTTATCGGCATGCCAATCATCCTCGGAGTTGTTTTCTTTAAGGCTTTCTCACTGGGTTTTACCATCGCATTTCTGGTTCAGGAAAGGGCGGTATCAGGGGTTATGATTAGTATCCTGTCCATTTTACCGCAGAATTTGGTTTATATACCCTTGATAATAATCTGGTCAGTGGTAGGCATAAATTTCTCGGTTTACGTTGCCCGAGGCAGGGCAGGGAATGCAGTTGCTTTGGGGAGAGCTCTGATAACCTATACGATGCTCTTGATAGTCTTTCTAGTCATTGTTTTGGTCGGAGCATTTATAGAGGCCTATCTTTCGCCATGGTTTCTAAGTTTGTTTATATAATTTTATAGGGGGAGGTTAAAATAATATGATAATCGTGGTGGGAAAATGGAAAGAAAAACTTATTCGTCTGGCGACAGTGGTGCTGATAATAGCAGTATTCGTAGCGGTAGTACCGATGATATCAGGAATTTTTTACGAGAAGGTACCGGTCTTCAGCGGGTGGATGAAGGATGAACAACCGAGTGGCAACCCCATGCGAGTAGAGACTACCCAGGAAGACCGCAATTTTGGTCAAACGGTAGATCGTCTGGTGGTAAAGATCCAAAACTTCTATCTGGAGGAAAAAGAATAAGTTTATTTGGCAGGTTGCAAGCAGGAATTAAGGATCAAAGTGTCTAAATGGATAAAGAAAAACAGGAGGCAGGCTGTGGACAAAAAAATCGAAGCCTTCATGGATTTTATCCATTATGAAAAGGGTTTATCTACTAATACCCTGACTGCCTACCGGCGCGATCTCCACAAGTTTGTGGACTACCTCCGCAGTGAACGCTGCAGGGTGAATAGGTGGGAGGATGTCAATAAGCAGGTTATCGTTAACTTTTTAGCTGGAGAAATGGATAGTGGAGCGGCGAACTCCAGCGTGGCCCGAACCTTTTCCAGCATTAAAGGTCTTTATAAGTTTATGGTGGGAGAAGGCTATCTCGAGTTAAATCCTACTACTGACCTGGAAACCCCGAAAATAAGGCGTAAGTTACCTCAGGTTTTATCTATCGAGGAAGTGGACAAACTAATGCAACAGCCAGATATCCTGCTTCCGTTGGGCTTGCGGGATAGAGCTATGTTGGAGCTAATGTATGGTACCGGGGTCAGGGTTTCGGAACTTATATCCTTGCAATTGGATGACCTTAATATGATGGCAGGCTTTGTGCGTTGCATGGGAAAAGGGAGAAAGGAACGTATTATTCCGGTCAATCAGACCTCTATTAGTTGGGTGGAGAGATATATAGCCCGATCTCGAAGTTTATTGTTGCGGAGAAATCACGAACGCAGCCTTTTTCTGAACGGGCATGGCAACAAATTAAGTCGACAGGGCTTTTTTAAAATATTAGCCCAATATGGAGAGAAATCCGGCATTAAGAAAGAAATTACGCCCCACACCCTGCGTCATTCTTTTGCTACTCACCTCTTGGAAAATGGAGCGGACCTGCGTGCGGTGCAGGAAATGCTGGGACATGCTGATATTTCTACAACTCAGATTTATACTCATCTAAGTAAAAGCCGATTGCGGGAAGTATACCATCAGTGTCATCCTCGAGCATAAGATACTGGCAGAATTATTAGGGAGGTTGATTATATGGGAAAAAGGGCGATACTAATTGTTCTGGACAGCGTTGGCATAGGTGCTGCACCGGATAGTTGCCAGTATGGTGACGAAGAGAGCAACACCATGAAACATACTGCCTGTGCGGTAGGTGGGCTTAATGTGCCTAATATGCAAGCATTGGGATTAGGTAATCTGGAGGATCTCGAGGGAGTAACTCCTGACACTACGGCCAGGGGAGCTTATGGCAAAATGCGAGAACAGTCTCAAGGTAAGGATACCACCACCGGACACTGGGAGATGATGGGAATCATCCTGGATCAGGCTTTTCCAACTTATCCAGAAGGTTTCCCGGTCAATCTTATTCATGAATTAGAGCAACGAATAGGTAGGAAGACTTTGGGTAACATTGTGGCATCCGGCACCGAGATAATAGAATCACTGGGGCAGGAACATTTAGATACGGGCTATCCTATTGTTTATACCTCGGCCGATAGCGTATTGCAGATTGCGGCCCATGAAGAGGTCATTCCCTTGACCGAACTCTATCATATGTGTGAAATTGCCCGCGAACTAATGACCGGTGAACACGGGGTGGGACGGGTAATTGCCCGGCCATTTGTTGGCGAGGCCGGCAACTTCAAACGTACTCCTCACCGGCACGACTATTCCTTGCTGCCCGGCAGGAATATCCTTGATTGTATAATAGAATCGGGCCGTAAGGTAATCGGAGTTGGCAAGATCAAAGATATATTTGCCGGCCGGGGCATTAGCGCAACAACTCCCATTGAAAGCAACCAGGATGGTATTGAAAAAATCCGCAAGATTATGGGAGATGACTTCGAAGGCCTGCTGTTTGCAAATCTAATTGACTTTGACCAGTTGTATGGACACCGGAATGACGCAAAAGGATATGCGGAGGCTCTGGAGGAGTTTGACCGCGAACTACCGGGAATTATGCAGGCTATGTTACCTGAGGATATTCTATTTATTTCTGCGGATCATGGCTGTGATCCTACTACTTCCAGTACTGATCATAGTCGTGAGCTGGTTCCGCTCTTGGTCTATGGCCAAAACATTAAACCCGGTATTGACTTGGGAGTGCGTCAGTCATTTGCGGATTTGGGCAAAACTATTGCCGAAATTTTGGAAGTCGAAACTGTAGATTTACCCGGACAAAGCTTCTATTCGCTCATAAAAAAATAGGGCGTTTGTTTCTTATAAGGGAAATCCCCAAAGGAGTTGTGTTTTGTTGAGAATGGTTGACCTCATCCAAAAAAAGAAAATGGGCGGAGCTTTGGCCCCGGAAGAAATAAATTTCATCATTAAAGGCTATACCCTGGGTGATATACCCGATTACCAAATGTCCGCCTTACTAATGGCTATTTATTTTAGGGGAATGAACAAAAGAGAAATTGCCGATTTGACCCTGGCTTACGTCAACTCTGGTGAAACGGTGGATTTGGCCGGGGTGACCGGTATAAAGGTAGATAAACATTCGACCGGAGGAGTTGGCGATAAAGTCAGTTTAATAGTCTTGCCACTGGTTGCCGGGGTGGGCATTCCGGTTGCCAAAATGAGCGGCCGGGGTCTGGGGCATACCGGCGGTACTATTGATAAACTGGAATCGATAGCAGGCTTTAACATAGAATTAAGTCCCGAGCAGTTTATCCACAACGTAAACCAATACAAAATGGCTATTGTAGGACAGTCAGCCAATTTGACTCCTGCCGATAAGAAAATATATGCCTTAAGAGATGTAACTGCTACCGTGGATAGCATACCTTTGATAGCCAGCTCGGTTATGAGTAAAAAAATTGCTTCCGGAGCCGAATGTATTGTATTGGATGTAAAGGTAGGAACGGGAGCGTTTGTCAAGACTATTGCAGAAGCTCGTGAGTTAGCGGCTACTATGGTAGAGATAGGGAAGTCATTACATAGACAGACCATAGCGGTGATAACCGATATGAGTCAACCGCTGGGCTATGAAATAGGTAACGCCAATGAAGTTAAGGAAGCCATAGAAGTTCTGAAGGGGCAGGGTGCGGAGGATATAACCGGGGTATCTTTGACGATTGCCGCCTATATGGCAGTCTTGGGTGGTGCATTTGCGGATTTTGATACTGCTTACCGGGAACTAAAGCTAATTATTGAATCAGGTAAAGCTATTGGTAAATTAAAACAACTGGTAGAAATACAAGGAGGTAACCCCCAAATAATAGATCATCCCGACCAACTTCCCCAAGCCTCCCACCATATCGAAGTCAAAGCAATTAGTGAAGGCTATGTAAATGCAATTGAGGCCGAAAGTATCGGAATAGCAGCTATGTTGCTGGGAGCGGGCAGGAAAGCCAAAGAGGACCAAATTGATCATGCAGCTGGCATTACCCTA
>CAZYJA010000092.1:0-1310 GCA_964647245.1 uncultured Syntrophomonas sp.
TTTGGCGGAAGCGTGTGAGAATCGAACTCACCCACCGCAGGATCACTACGGCGCAGACTGGATTTGAAGTCCAGGCGGCCCACCAGGACCGATCCGCCTCCAGAATATTGCTAGTTGATTATATTCCAGTCTTTAAAATATGTCAATTCTAGCCCCCGGAAGCAAGCTGGAACTACAATTCTTCCTCGGGGGATACTACTACCGACTCCAACTCATAACCAGCCTTTTTCAGCTCTGCAACTACCTCGGAGCAATCCAAGTCTTCCAGGCGCAGAATCATTTTATACTTGCCTACTTTATCATCCCAATAGACTACGGTATTTAAGATGTTTATGCCTTTATCCGAGACAATACCGGTAATGCAAGCTATGGTTCCGGGCCGGTCATCCGTATAAAAATCAATGCGGGTGTGGGTCTTTTTTACGCCCAGGATATCGATAAAGGCATCGAAGATATCGGTTTCAGTTACAATTCCAACCAACTGGTTATTCTCTACCACGGGCAGTCCACTGATACGGTTCTTGCGCATTACTTTGGCGGCGGTTTCGATAAAGTTGTTGGGTCCAATGGTTACTACTTTTTGTTTCTTGGGTACGACATCCCTGATCTTGGTTTTCGCCAGCAGGTAGTTTAGCTCATGGATGCTCAGCGTAGTTGCAGATGACGGTGCTGCCTGGTTCAAATCGCTTAGGGTTATAATCCCGGCAACCTTGCCCTTATCTACTATCGGCAACCTGCGGACATTGTTTTCCTTCATTAATGAAAATGCCTCATTTATGTTAGTATCCATCCCCACTGTTCTCACGTTTACTGACATCCTGTCGCTTACCTTCATCGCTCTTTCCCCCAATCTTTTTGTTAGTAACCCACGGTTAGTGGATAGTGGATAGTGGATAAGGGATAGTGCCTGGTTAAGGCTTAGCTAAAAGCAGGTAAGTGATAATAGTCTATGAAACAACGTAGAGAATTTCCTCGTAACTATCCACTATCCACTATTCACTATCCACTTGCATACCTATCCTCCCAGATAGGCTCGCTTAACTTCCTCGCTTTTCAATAACTGTTCAGCTGTTCCCTGTAGAACAATTTCTCCGGTTTCTATTACATATGCTTTATCTGCTATGGAAAGAGCCATATTTGCATTTTGTTCTACCAGTAGTATAGTGGTTCCACGTTCGTTAATATCTTTTATTATAGCAAATATTTCCTTTACCAGAAGAGGTGCGAGTCCCATAGATGGTTCATCCATTAACAGCAACTCGGGCTTGGCCATCAAGGCCCGCCCAATAGCCAACATTTGTTGTTCTCCA